>PSRL01000144.1 GCA_003176035.1 Verrucomicrobiota bacterium | reverse complement strand
GAATAACCGAGATCTCCAGGCAACCTTTGAAGAGATTGGGATCGCCCAATCTGATGTTCGAAAAGCTCTTACAGTTCCAAATCCCTCGATCGACTTTGATGTGCAATTTCCAATCGGTCCAAATAATTTAAATCGGTATGGTTGGTTGGTCGGGCAAGAATTCGCACAAATCCTGATGATGCCTCTAAAGAAACGGATTTCCGAACAGGCTTTGGAGGCTGCTGAGTTGCGCGTGGCAGCCGAAGTTCTTCACCTTGTAGCCGAAGTCAAAATAGCTTTTTTTACGTTACAAGCCGATCAGCAAGTGCTCGCCTCTCTCCGAGCCATTCAACAAACCAGAGCCGCCTCCCTGGAATTTGCACAAAACCAATACAAAGCTGGAAACACTATCAAATTGACTCTCCTGCAATATCAGGACGCATATAATCAGGGGCGGCTTGAAATTGCTGATGCGGAGTCCATTTGTGAACAACATCGCGAAAATTTAAATATACTGCTGGGGCTCTGGGGCAAACAAACCGATTGGAAAATTCAAGGCAACTTGCCCTCGGCTCGCAATGAAACCTTCTCCAGCAAACAATTGGAATCACTGGCAATATTCCAAAGACTGGATCTCCGTGCCGCTCACTACAGAGTTGCTTCGCTCGCTTCCGCATTGGGATTAACCCAAACGTTCCGCTGGCTCCCCATTCTTGACTTTGGTTTTACCGGCGAACGCGATAATGATGCCACGCTCAACATGGGGCCCGCGTTCCGAATTGAACTGCCAATTTTTAATCAAGGCCAATTCCGAGTCGAAAGAGCTCAAGCGGAACTCAGGCAGGCTTTAGCAAAGTTTGAAGCACTTGCTATTAAAATTCGTGCAGACGTTCGAAAATTTAACAATCAACTCCAGGTTCAGGCTGCAAAAGTGAAATTTTACCACACGCAGGTTTTTCCTACACGGGAGCAAATCGTGAATCAAAGCACGATTCAATATCATATCATGCAACTCACTCCGTATACGCTATTTTCAGCTAAATCGGAACAGATTAAGGCTGAGCGCGATTTTGTGTTTGCATTGCGAGATTATTGGATTGCGCGCAGCGAGCTTGAACAGATCGTCGGTGGCACTTTAACTCCGCCAAACCCCAAACACTTTTTTTCGTTAAAAGCTCCTTGAGAACCAGGACCAAGAAATAATCACAATGAGCCTTCCTTCATCCTTCACCCGCCGGGATTTTGTTAATGGCGCTGCCCTCCTCGCCGGCGCAGCTGCTCTTCCCTCTTTCTTACATGCCCAAGCAAGGGATTCCCAAAACCCTCCTTTACCTTCCTCCGGTGCCCCCCTTCCGGTCTGGGAAAAGCCTGCGCTGCCTCCTGGCGAACCTTATCGCGACTACCGTCCAACCATCACCCTCAATGGCTCAACTCTCCCCTTTAAAATAGCAGAAGGGGTCAAAATTTTTCATCTGGTCTGTGAAGAAGTGGATCATATTTTCGTTCCGCAAACCGAATGGAACCAAGAGTGTCGCGCTTATTGCTGGGGATTTAATAAACAAGTACATGGTCCGACCATTGAATGCGTCGAAGGAGATCGCGTCCGGATCTATGTCACCAACAATCTCCCTGAACCTACTAGCATACATTGGCACGGACTGATTGTGCCAAGTGGTATGGATGGAGTCGGGGGGCTCAATCAACCCCCCATTGAACCGGGTCAAACGTTTAAATACGAATTTACGGTCTGGCAGCACGGTACCTTTATGTATCACTCGCACCACGACGAGATGACGCAAATGCAGCTTGGTCTCATCGGGATGTTCATCGCACATCCCCGAACGCCGTCCAGCTCTCCGCCGGATCGTGATTATGTCTTTCTTCTCAGCGAATGGAAAATTGTACCGGGCACCCGACGGCCCGACCCCAATGAGATGACAGAATTCAACTTGTTGACTCTCAATGCTCGCGCCTTTCCCGGCACCGCACCAATGCTCGCTAAAACCGGAGAACGCGTCCGGATCCGCCTCGGGAACCTTTCCGCTACGGATCACCATCCCATGCATATTCATGGTCATACCTTTAAACTCACCGAAACCGGCGGTGGCTCCCTGCCCATGAATGCCCAAACAGATTTTGTAACAATTTTAGTTCCAGTAGGTTCAACAAGAACAGTGGAGCTAGTCGCCAACAATCCCGGCGATTGGGCTTTTCATTGCCACATGTTCCATCACATCATGAACCAGATGGGACACGCACTTCCGACGGTCATTGGGATGAAACCGGGTCCTATGGATCAACGAATCCGAAAATTTTTACCAGGGTACATGACGATGGGTCAGAATGGCATGGCCCATATGGCGGAAATGCATATGAAAGTTCCACCCAATAGCGTTCCGATGGTTGGGGCCCCTGGCCCGAACGGATACATCACTATGGGGGGTATGTTCACTACCCTAAAAATACGCAATGATCTGGGAAAGTCGGACCCTGCGAAGGGAGAAGACTTCAGCTATGCAGGGTGGTATGCCCCCCCTATCGGCACACAAGCTACGCTAGCCTCAGCTGAGGAGCTCAAGAAAGACCTCGGAATAAGCTGAGTTTAATTAAATTCTTAATTAAGAAGAGCTGATGTTATATTTATGTGGAAATCGGCACATCCTTACATTTCAAATTTAATTGCTTACGAACCAGGAAAACCTATCGAAGAATTAGCCCGGGAAATGGGGCTGGCACCGGAAAACATTCTGAAGCTCGCCTCGAATGAAAATCCTTTGGGGCCTTCCCCGAAAGCTCTCGAAGCAATGCGAATGGCCCTGGAGAGGGCACATTTTTATCCTGATGGTGGAGGGTATTTTCTCAGAGAAGCCATAGCTGAAAAACATGGCTTGCAGCGTGAAAATGTCATCTTGGGAAATGGCTCAAACGAAATTATTGAGTTGATCGGCCACACTTTCCTAAAGCCTGGCGATGAAGTCATCACGGCCGAGTATGCCTTTGCCGTGTATACACTGATAGCTCAACTATTCGGAGCGAAAACAGTAAAGGCACCGGATATTCATTATTCGCATAATTTGAAGGCTACGCTAGAAGCAATCACTGCGCGAACCCAAGAAATCTTTATTGCTAACCCAAATAATCCGACCGGAACCATGGTCAACCAAGAACAGATCGACGCCTTTATGGAAGAGGTCCCCGAGCATGTTCTTGTGATCTTTGATGAGGCATATTATGAATTTCCTGATCAGCCGGTTGATGTGGTTCGTTATGTTCGCGAAAACAAAAATGTAGTCGTCATGCGAACGTTTTCCAAGGCTCAAGGACTTGCTAACTTGAGGATCGGATACGGATTAGCTCCCACACCGCTTGCCGAAACTCTACAGAAAACTCGGCAACCATTCAATGCAAACGGGATTGCCCAAGTAGGCGCCCTAGCGGCCTTACAAGATACGGATCACATCCACACCACTAGAGAAATCACCCGAACAGGGCGAATGTTTTTACAGGAACAATTTGCGGAACTTGGTTGGGAATTTGTTCCAAGCCATGCAAATTTTGTCCTCACTCGCACAGGAAATGGAGATCAGACCTTCCGCGCATTGCTTCAGGGCGGTATTATCGTGCGCTCGATGCGTAGCTATGGATTGCCCGAATGGATTCGTGTCTCGGTTGGCACACCGGCCCAAAACGAACGTCTGATCACTACACTCAAAAAGCTGTACCGGTAGCAGGTAGCCGCGGCAGAATCTTTTTTTATCTGATTTTTGCGCATTAGGATGAGGAAAGCGTAGACGCTTTCTGCAAGGTTAAATTTGTCGCTTATGCTATATTTTATAGGTGTTTCGCTATAATTGAAAAAACACGCTAAAACTAACAATTTTAAAAGACGATGGGAATAATGAGAATGGCGACGATATTCACCACTTTGATCATAGGATTAATAGCGGGACCCGCTGTGTCCTTATATGGGTCCCCGACCGTGTCCCCGGTAACTGCAGCTGCGTGAGCATTGGAACCTTTGCCTCCAAAATGACCTTCTTCGATAAATTTTTTTGCGTTGTCCCAAGCTCCACCCGAGGAAGTCATGGCAATTGCCAGAAAAAGTCCGGTGACAATGGTGCCCACCAAAACACCTCCAAGAGCAATCATACCCAGCCAGGGAATTGAGGCAACAATGACGACCGTTAACACTGGCAGCAGGGCTGGAATGATCATTTCTCGGAGAGCCGCTTTGGTAACAATATCTACGCAAGTCGCGTATTCCGGCGTGTCTTCGCCCCTAAGAATCCCGGGTTTGAGCTCAAGCTGACGTCGGACCTCGCGCACCACCGCACCGGCCGCCTTACCCACGGCATCCAAGCTAAAAGCACTGAAGGAAAAAGGAAGAAGACCGCCAATTAAAAGGCCTACCAATACGCGGGGATCTCCCAACGAGAAGGAGAGGAACGAAGCTTGGCCATTAGTGGATGCAACGTGTATTTGAAGTTCCTGTACATAGGAACCAAAGAGGACGAGAGCGGCAAGACCTGCGGAGGCAATAGCATAGCCCTTGGTAACAGCCTTCATCGTATTGCCAACGGCGTCCAAAGCATCGGTAATCTCCCGCGTTTCCTGAGAGAGGCCGCCCATGACGGCAATGCCCCCAGCATTGTCCGTGATGGGGCCAAAGGCATCAAGAGAAATAATAATTCCTGCAAGTGAGAGCATGCTCATCACGGCGATGGCGACACCATAAAGTCCGCCCATTGCATAACTCAGCAAAATGGCTCCTACAATGAAAATGGCAGGCAATGCGGTGGCATGGTTGCCGGTGGCAATGCCTGCAATCACATTAGTAGCATGGCCGGTTTCGGAAGCCTGAGCGATAGTCCGGACGGGACGATAAGCCGTGGAAGTGTAATAATTGGTAATCAAAACTACAGCAACGGTCATGATGAGGCCTATCAAAGCTGCGACATAAATACCAAAGGCTGAATAATTCCGCAGGGCCACTTCAAGAGAGGAAGGAATAACACCAGTGATGATGGGATAAAACGCAATTGCTGAAAACGCCGCGTTGATTCCAACGGCCGTCATAAGGGAAGTTCCTGGAGAACACCGGGAAACGTTGACAAAAAGGATGCCTAAAATGGCACCAATAATTGAAACGCCCCCTAACAAAAAGGGAAGCGCCATCGCGCCGGACCCAAATGGGGTTAATAGGAAACCGGAAAGCACAGCTCCGATAAGGCTCACAGCATATGTTTCAAACACGTCGGCAGCCATTCCCGCACAATCCCCCACATTGTCGCCGACATTATCGGCGATTGTGGCGGGGTTTCGAGGGTCGTCTTCCTCCAAACGTTGCTCGATTTTACCCACTAAATCAGCGCCAACATCAGCAGCTTTCGTATAAATTCCCCCACCAAGCCGTGCGAAAACGCTAATCAAACTGGCTCCAAGCGCAAGGCCCACCAGGGAATTAATCGCTTCACGGCTGTCCATAAATTTTCTGGCTATTAAATAATAGGCGCCTACGGCTAGAAGAGCCAAGGCAACCACCAGTAGGCCTGTCACCGCACCACCATTAAAGGCGACTCGCAAAGCTTTCAATGGGTCCTCAGTGGCTGCTTGTGCTGTGCGGACGTTTGCTATGACTGCGATCCGCATGCCGAAATAGCCTGCCGCAAGTGAACAGATGGCGCCTCCCAAAAAACCCAACGCGGTGGGAAGTCCTCTCAGCCAAAGGAAAAGACAAAAAATAAGGATTGCAATACCACTGATGGTCACAATTTGTCGTCTCAAATACGCAAGAGCGCCCTGTTGGATTGCCAGCGCAATCTTTTGTAAAGCCTGCGATCCGGCTGATGCGACGAGGATCATTCGAACCAGTCCGAATGCAACGATTAAACCAAAAACGCCGCAGGCAAGTGAAAAAATAATTTGGGAGTTTAGCGAAGGCAAGAAAAAGCCAGTCGAATTGTTCATGGAAGGGAGGTGGGAAAGCGCGCAATAGTAGTCGATACATCTCGGATGGCAATCCCGGATATTGAAACACAACCAAATCAGAGGAAAAACCAAGGCAACACAGTTAGCAATATTGGCTGCCTCGATCAGTGGGGAAAATAGGAACGGCGACTTTCTGGAGAAAAATCAAAGAGAGCGCCTGATAATATCTTCTATACAAATATGTTATGAAAAAACATCCCGTAAGTGAGAGGTAGGGAAAATTTTCTTGCGATTGGTTGCATAATAACAAAAATGTGATAAAAAAAGAAAAATTATGGTGTGGAAAATTGCCATTCCGGATAAGCCCGTTTCTTTATTTATCCTTTTCTTCTTCTCCCTGGAGGTATTGCTTCCACTCCCATCCCGAGTGCAAGCTGCTACACAGTATGATCTTAACTATAATATCATCAGCCCCGTTTACGCCAAAAACGGGATGGTTGCCTCGGAACAGGCGTTAGCCACAAAAATTGGTGTCGATATTTTGAAGCAGGGCGGTAATGCGGTGG
>PSRL01000061.1 GCA_003176035.1 Verrucomicrobiota bacterium | reverse complement strand
CAGGTTTATATTCCTCTTTCGAGTTTCGATCGGTTGCCCTTTCCCGGACAGCCCATTCAAATTCTCACGCATCTGTCGATTCGCGAAGACGCGCATATTCTCTACGGATTTCTTTCAGCTGTCGAAAGAGATTTATTTCGGCTTTTGGTGCAACATGTGACCGGAGTAGGGCCTAAATTGGCTCTAGCCATTTTAAGTGGAATGAGCGTCGATGCATTCAAAGCCGCCGTGATCCATTCGGATTTGGCGGCGATTTCGCGCATCAGTGGGGTGGGAAAGAAAACCGCGGAGCGAGTGATACTGGAGTTAAAAGACAAATTAGGGGTTGCTGCGGAATGGGAGGCGGCCTCTCAGGCGCATACGAGCGCTGATGCCGCAGCCAGTGATGCCGTTTTGGCGCTGATTTCATTAGGATACAAACAAGCGGATGCACATAAAGCAATACGCCAAACACAAACGCAATTGACGGGGACGGTTTCCTCTGAAGAACTGGTACGTAAGGCGTTAAAACATCTCTTATGAGCCATCTCTCTTCCGATCAGGAGGCCATCCAAAGAGCAAATCGAATCCGAGTCGCTTTACCCGAAGGTGGCCTCTTTCACGAAAAATCCTGGCGTATTTCGCCGGATCCCTTTCATCTGCCATCTCCAATTGCCGAAGAAATTGAGAAATTGGGCTATCGCCTCACCCTTTTCGTTAAGGCGTGCAATCTCCTCTATCGCTTGAGCTGTGACGGAAGGCGCCCTTCCTGGATTGCAGAATTGCTAGATCGAGGAAAACCCCCGGAGCTCATCGCGTATCAACGGGAACGAGCATTTGCTAATGAGCTGCCTCGAGTCATCCGGCCGGATGTGATTCTGACCGAGGACGGCTATATCATCGCTGAATTGGACAATGTCCCTGGTGGAATTGGGTTAACTGCCTGGCTCAATGAGGCATATACGAATGTTGGTAGCCAAGTGCTGGGAGGAATCCACGGAATGTTGGAAGGCTTTCGCAGTATTCTCCCAGAGGGAGGCGATATTTTGGTTTCTCAAGAAGCGGCAACCTATCGCCCGGAAATGGAATGGCTGTCGAGACGACTGAACGACACAGGCGACCAATATTTTCGGGTCCTGACTGCTGATCTGAGAAAAGACTGGCAGCCACATGTCTATCGTTTTTTCGAAAATTTTGATCTTAAAAATGTGCCGGCTGCGGAGGCTTTAAAAGCACAAGTGCTCGCCGGAAAAATATCTGTCACCCCTCCATTTAAACCTGCTCTTGAGGAAAAACTTTGGTTTGCCTTATTTTGGGTAAGGCCTTTGGAAGCATTTTGGTTGAGAGAACTTGGGGAGCGAACTCTCCGTGCGTTACGCAAGGTCATTCCTTACACTTGGATTGTGGACCCAACGCCGTTGCCTGCCCATGCCGTCCTTCCGCATCTGGAGATCCAAAATTGGATGGAATTAGCCCAGTTCAGTCAAAAACAGCGCGACTTTATCCTCAAAGTGAGTGGGTTTTCCGAGCGCGCGTGGGGATCGCGCGGAGTCATCGTTGCCAGAGACATCTCTCAGCAACAATGGGCCGCCGCCCTTCAGGCAGCCCTTGCCGAATTTTCGGTGCATCCCTGGTTGCTTCAGAAATTTCATAAGGGACGACTTGTCGAGCAAACTTATATTGAAGCCGACGGCACTCTTCAAATTCTTCGTGGTCGCGTCCGGTTGTGCCCCTATTATTTCGTACAGGAATCTCAGACTATCTTAGGCGGTGCATTAGCGACAATTGTCCCTGCGGACAAAAAACTGATTCACGGAATGTCGACTGCAATTTTGACGCCGGCAGCTGCCATTTAACCAACTCAGTTGGCTTCTCTTAGAAAGCCGCCGACCTTCCCAGGTTTTAGCAGGTTCTAGAAGAAACCGACGAATCCGGAGCGTCATAAAAAATCTGACTTACTTGATATCACTGTTTTTATGCATTAGATTAACACGCTTTTTTAATTTAATGGTATCTCCAACCCAGCCTAAACTTTTATCATCACATTTCCAGGATTTGCAGCTATTAACAGATGAAGCTGAAGAACTCACTCGGACCCAAGAAAATAAAAACGATAAATATCGGCAGTTAGCATTTTATAATTTAGCGTCATCCACTTTTCACAATAGAGGAAAAAGAGCGCTCACCCACAATACGGAGAGTGTCTCAGTCCCCGTCGCCTCAATCCGAACACCAACAAATTCCAATGCGTCTATCGCGATGGACGAAATTTATGAAATTTTTAAGAGCAGCACACGGGATAAAAATCGCGCTTCATTTAGTTCCGAACAGGGTCAAAAAATTCTGGATTTTTATAAGCAAGAAAATGCTCAGAAAGGAGGTTCCATATATCAGAAAATATTTGATACCTACGAGGGGTTTGGGAATTTTAAGGAAATTTCGTGGGAACTGGATTCTGAATTTAAATTAGTAGGTGATAAATTATCTTCTGAATCCATAAGAGGTTATATTAGAAACAAATCCGAAAATGCTAGTCCGAAAGAACAACGTGTTATTGCGGAAAGGCTCCTATTTAATCTGAAAAGCGCTGGTGACTTCTTATCCGATTTATTATCTAAAAATATTTATACGGCGGAACCGATCGTAAAAATTTTTCAAGATACGCAAGATCAAATGCGATTGCGAAATTCCATTTTACTATTAGGTGGTATCCGCCGCTATCGTAACCAGTTGCCAAACGGGCATACTCAATCACAAGGTGATCCATATCAGGCGATTATTTATAATAGCATTGACAAGCTTACAAAAGCGTTATTTGAAAATAGAGATATTTTAAAGCGAGCCTTTACAAGGTATTTGGAGCTCAAACAAAAAACTGATTTCTCCGCTGTCTTGCCGGCGACAAAGGATTACTTTGCGGCTATTTCTCAATTTATTCATCATCCAGATGCCAGATTGTGGGAGGCATACCCGTCTCTTAAACGGGAATTTATATTTAATTTAAGTCGTTTTTTTCATCAAAAAAATTTGATAAAACCGAAGGAATTAGACAATCAGCAAGGTCCGGATTTTGAAAGAATTGATGAATTAGTTCAAAATGCCATTAAAAAATATAAATCCTCCCTTGAGCCTGGGCACGCTGGCTATTCCGAACGTGAGTTGCGGGTATACAACTCAGATAAAACCAAACATGTGCTGATTGACTATAAAGGTGTGAAGCACGTCGCAGAGAGACATTACTCTCTAACATTTAATCCGGTTGCCAGTAAAAAATATAATACAAAATTTAGAGCCGACATCACTCTAGATAACATAGTAGAAACTATTTACGAAAAAATAAATTGTGAGAAAGCCGACATATTTGGCAGTTCGGAAGAATTTTACGCACTGAACTTTGCGATCAAGGGGCAAACGTATCAGATTGGGATTGAGATTCCCGGAAACAAAAAAATCGTTCAAGGTAATGTAAAAATACAAAACGGGACCCAAAAGAAGGTGGAAGGTGAGGAGAAACAGAATAAGCCGGATGCCACGTCAAGAGAAAAAGGTGAAGGTAATAAACTGAAAAAGTTGGGAGAACAATGGATTCGAGAAGGGCAGGAATTACTGGCGGAAGGCCTGGCTATGAACTTGCGCGATGGGGGCTATAGATTTAAACAATTTTATCCGGAGCCACGCAATGCGGTGGTCCTGGTAATGTCTCATAAAGATATTACAACCCCTGAAAACAATCCACAATTGAGAAACTTGCTGACTGCATTTGGGGAGAGATATCAAGGTCACCGTATTCCGGCCACATATTATGCGTTGGTATTTAGCGGAGATGCTATTTTTGAGATCAAACGCTTGACATCAGACCCCACCAAAGCAGCTACGGAAAAGTGGGTGTGGGCGCCGCAGCAGGAAAATTTAAAGGGCGTCTATACTAAGATAACTTTGGCTGGTCATGGAAATCACGATCCTGAGGGTGGCATGCGAGTTCCTTTAGATACTTCGACACAAGCGGTGACTCCGAATTTGCTTGCAAACGCGTTCGCAACATTATTTTCACGAACCGATACTGAAGTCCAGCATGCTCGATTGCTCGCCTGTCATCAGAGACCGGAAATATTGGGAGATGCTATTAGAAAATCCCTACAAAAGCGAGGCGTTAAAACAGAACAAATTATTGGATCGGAAGCAGAGGTCTATATTACAAATAATTTAGAGAAAGGTGTTAAAAAAGCGAGTAAATACTATATCAATCCGGAGGAAATTCCACAGAATCCTCATCGTGGCGTTGAGGAAGTAAAGTGGATTTTGGATATTGACTCCAAAGGGGAGCTCAAAGGCGCTCCGAAAAGGGTTACCTCACATGGCGACAGTAACACCTCAATAGATATTGCTAATCACTCGGAGACCGTTTCAGGTCCCTTTGGGAAAAAAGCAATTGAGGTTGCAAACAACTTACAGCAAGCAACCCGTACGTATTCCGAAGCACAACGGCAAATTAATGAGAGTCTTGCAACGCTGGATTCGATAGTCGCTGAAGTTAAAGAAGCCGGTTCCCGGATTGTGAACAAACCAAACTCACAATGGTTTATAGCAATTGATAAAATACGGCCTGTGGAACAAGGATATGTGATTCACGCTTTGGAGAAAGAGTCCTCTACCTGGAGAGAGATTTCACTTTCGAAAGAAAGAGGGGAAGCACTCATCGCCGCACGCGAACGGATTCGGACTGCCGCCGAATTTTTGAAACCGCATTTCGAAAAAGGATCCGAAGGTTCTTTACGTCCCAAAGCAAGCGCCCGACCAAGCACTCCAACTACTTTAAATGCAGGATTTCTGGCTGTAGCACTGATGAGCCGATTGCGCGAGAAAGATGCTGAAATGTCGCTCGAGACAAAAATCAGCTTCTATTGGAATCTCACGGGTTCAGGAGCATCAGCAGCCGAAGAACTTGTGGAAATTGGAAAACTGGTGATTGCTCAGGGAACGGTTCAAAACTCACTTCAGAAGGTCAGTTCTTTTTTTGAGGTGAATAATATGATCTTTATGCTCGGCGACCTTGGCTGGAATTTCTATCAATTGGCTACAGTAATTGATCCTGCGGCTCGTGTGGGCTTAGGCATTCAAACAGGGTTTACTACCGGGGCTGTGGTATTGCAAGGGGGCGCCGCTTTTGTAGCTTGGTGGATTCCAGCTGCTGCCGAAACCGCTGGAACAGCTGCCACTTTTACAGGACCGATCATAGCACTCGGTATCGGTTTCTCCGCCCTGGGTACGCAAATTAAGCAGAATAATACCAAGATGCACGCATTATTTGCGCATCTGGTTGAAGCAAAAAAGGCCTATCAAAATGGGGGATTCGAAAAAAATAGCGATGTTCTCATTCCTCAGGCACACGCCGTAATTACTAAACTGGACTTTAAGAAGAGAAAAATTGCTTTTGGAAGCCAACAGGTAATGAAAAGTAAATATGAGGGATTTTTTAGTCCCTCATCGATTTTTCAAGATCATGACTGGGAGCGATTTAATTTGCGGGAAGCTTTTGGGATACCGGAAACAGCCGAATTCGACAGTGAAGCGGGAGAAATAGTATTGCCTGCTACACCTAACATCAATGTCGATTACGCATACATTAATGTTGCGCCGAGTATGAGTACAGAAGAAGCAAGCCTAGCGGCGGAACTGGATAGAACAGGCTATTTCTCGTCGGGCAATTCAACCGGAACTCTAAAGCCCGCAGTGACGTCCTCAAGGGGAATTAAAACGCGCCCACTAAAGATTGATGTTATTTTAGATCATCAGGATCGAACCCTTTGGTTTAACCATGAGATCAACGAAAATGTCTCTTATGACATTCAAATTGGCGGTGGAAGAGTGAACTTACGAGGATTGCACTGCGGAGTTCGTCTCACTCTAGGAAGCGGCGGAGAAAAAAACGCCTCTCCAATTTGCATGGAAGCGCCTGTGGTTCTGTCAGCGGAAGATGCCGTAGGCCTGGAGGATGGAGTGCTTACGATTAAAGAGGCTCCGGGTAAGCTCATTCGAGTGGATGTCAGCAGATTGCGCGGAACACTGAGAGTAAAGGGGACGGCGGCGGAATGGAATGTGAATTTAGATACGGGAAAAGTCCGTCTATGCGCACTCGATCTGAGAAGAATGCCTCGGGATCAGGCTGTTTTTGATAGCTTCCGCTATTTAAACTCACTTTCAAATAAAGGGCTAACGGACGACATTGTTTGTGTCACTCACGGCACCTTCCCTAGAGATATTCGCCAAGATGCTAGCGCAGAGGAAAAAACGGAGTACTGGCGGCAGGTTCAGGAGGCTGAAAAGTCCGCCACCCACTCCGTCTATGATAGTAAAACAAAGCAGATGATCCAGCCGGTCTACCGGTTACATGCTGCGACAATTTTGCAAGGAAGTAGGCTGGTTGGGGCCACGGAAAAGCAAATCTATTTTTTCCATTCGGAAAAGAAGGTCTTATGGTCAATACATCGAACGACCTTAGCGCAGACTTATTATGAGTTAGGATTTACAAGTGATCAGAGTCGCATTGATGCGGTAGTGGAGATTAAGGGGCGGATTATCATAAAACAGTCAAGTTATTTAGGCGAGAATCGTACGGAGAGAGTTACGTTGTTCCATTCGTTAGAAGGCAATAAGGTCCGAATGCTTGGATTGAGCGGACTGAGCAACGACCGCTTGAAACAAATGATAAATTTTTTACAAAATTTACGCATAAATGGCGGCTCAAATTTGCCCGATGCGCGTGTCACTTTTGAACAGGCCACACAACTCCATAAAGTAGAACTCCTTTCAGGGACTCATGAATCCCATCGATTTTCGGAGATATCCGAATGGGTGCCTATTGAGGGAGTTGATGCAGATGGGTTTCCACAAGAGATTTTAGCAAATTTTCAAAAAGGCTGTGTGATCAACCTAAACAGATATCAAATTTCGAATCTTCAGTTCATAAAATCAAGTGCGAACACTGTTTGGTTCTGGTCTCCTGAAAATGGCAAGGCATATTTTGCCAATGTCGAAGCCGGGATTTCTGAGCCTTTGCTCTCGGAAGTTGATACTGGAGGGAAAAAAATTGTTTGGTATGGTCCGAATGAAAATACTGATAAGATAGATTTTGTCACTGAGGGCGGCGAAGATGTCATCACCGGGGATCAACAAGGATGGGTGATCCAGAGGATGGAAACCTTGACGCAACAAGAATGGGAAAGGCGGAAGTTCAATGTTCCATTGTCAGCGTGAAGCGCCGATTTTTACGGCGCAAACTGACATTGTGAGAGAAGGCATCCGAAAGAATTGCCGAGTTTAATTCAGAAAGTGAGCCTGCGGATAAGACTCGACCCGCTTTCAGCACCAGTGCATGTGTGAAGCATGGAATGACTTCTTCTACGTGGTGGGTGACAAATAGCAGGGGAATTGCCTGAGCGGAAGTTGCTTGTTGATTGAGAAAAATCAGAAATTCCTCACGCGCGGCGGGATCAAGGCCTGCGCATGGCTCATCCAAAATCAGAATTTTTGGGCGGGCCATTAGGGCTCGCGCAATAAGCACTCGTTGTCGCTCGCCCTGGGAAAATAATTCCCATCTTTTGAAAGCCAAATGAGCTATTTTGACACTTTTCAAAAGGTCCAAAGCGGAATTTCTTTCGGCTTTTGTGATACCCTTCCACGATCCGATGGTTGCCGATTTGCCTCCTACCACGATTTCCAAGGCGGTGTCTTCGGAATGCATCAGATTTGCAATGCCACTGCTTACGATCCCCACAGCTTTTCGCAGTTCGTGCCAGTCGGAATGACCAAAAGATTGATCCAAGACGCTGACGCTTCCCGAAGTGGGAGGGAGGTAACCCACGAGTACTTTTAACAGCGAAGTTTTTCCGGAGCCATTTGCTCCTAGAATTACCCAGTTTTCCTCCGGCTGCACTTGCCAGGAGATATGGTCCAGTATCAGAAATCCCGAACGGCTGAGAGAAAGATCGTGAACTCTAAGAATTGCGCTCATTTACTAAAGGGGTAACTTCCGGGTCTCTCCTCGCCAAGTGGCAATTTTAAGAGCGAAAATCCGGTATTTGTAAGAATCCCCAGGGAAGTTTTGCAGCCCATTGGACTATGGCAAGAATGCCGGAAGCAATAGCAAGGTTGATATGAGAAAAAATTGATGCTACCCAGGCACCTAAGAATAAATCGCAGAGGAGGGTCAAGGCTGCAAGACTGAGGAGGAGAAAAGCAAGCGGGACGATGAGTGGGTTAACAAAGAGAGCGGAAAAAGATACGCTTTGGAAGTGCCAAAGCAGCAGGGGAGTCGATCCGACCCAAGCAGCTGTGGAAACTGAAACGACCGCTGCTACGGCAAGGCCAAAGCGTTCCCAAATTCGCTGCAGTGGCGTGAGTAAAACACGAGGCACAAAAGGATCTGGAAGCCAAAATCTTCGGGCGAACTTGTAAAGGGGTGGTGCGAGGAGGGCAATAGTGACGACGACAATAAACGATAGCTGGAAACCGGGCCGAAATAAAAGCTCTGTGTTCCAGCCTAATAGGCAAAGCGCAGCCGCCGCTAGGCTATTTATTACAAAAGCTTGTCGCCAGATACATGTTCCAGCCAAGAGTATGGATGCCATGCATGCGGCACGCAAAGCAGGAGGACGGAATTGCGCAATGCCCGCATAAAAAAACAGAGAAAAAATCGTCAATGAAACAACTGTCAAATGCGGCGCTCCGAGTGTGCGAAGCGTCTGCCATACGATTGCCGCTACCATGCCCACATGAAGCCCGCTTACGGAAAAGATATGGTAAGTGCCTGTGCGGCGAAAGGCTTCAGCCAGCATTTTTTCTGTCTCGGAGCTAGCGCCTAACGTCAGAGCACGGATTAAAGCGACTTCCGAATTATTTTTCTCAATCCCACGGCTCACAGCTTCCTCTATGCGCTTGCGAGCCAATTCGAACACACGGTGGATATGCCATTTTTTGGGTAAAATAAGGGGTTGTGTAGCGGCAACTTGGTAGGCTTCAAGGTCAACCCCTAAGAAGCTGAGCCAGGCGCGCCGTTTGATACCGTCTGCACGACGGGATTGGTGTGATCTCACCTTTTCAACTAACCGCATCCTGCCTATCCATTTTACCGTTGTGCCAACTTCCGGAGCGGGCCGCTTCCACGGAACAAGAACTCGCAAGGAAACGCAGTTCTCAGTTTTTCCCGAACGCAGTTTCTCTGTTCGCACGATCAGGGTAGGATTTTTTCCAACGGGCTGGAGTACTTGGGTTACGATTCCCTGCGATTGCCAAATATCGGAGGCTAGCGCGCGTGAGAATAAAGCGGCTTGAGATTCTGTAGTCTGCAGTTTGTGGAGGCAACCAAATGCGCAGGCCGTAACTAACAAAATCCAAACCGTGCCTTTAAGAATCCACCAAAAGATCAATAGTCCCAAGCCGTTGATAATCCAATTCCAACAGGAAAATGCGGAAGAGAAGGCGATCCCAAGGAGAGCTGAAAGGCAGATGCCGACAAGTGGTTGGCGGGCGGTGATCATTACTCATACTATTCCATCGCATTGCGTAGATCGCCAATGATGTGAGATGTTTTTCCAAATGCTTGGACGGTCGGAGAGATTTGTGCCGTCAACGGCTGGAAGTCCGATCCTGAGAACGGGGGTCCCACACATCCCGAAGCATATCGCCCAGGAAGTTCAAGCTCAATATGGTAAGGGCAAGCGCAAGGCCCGGAAAAACAATGAGCCACCAATGAATTCTTAAAGGGTTCAGCGCGCCGGCACCCT
>PSRL01000042.1 GCA_003176035.1 Verrucomicrobiota bacterium | reverse complement strand
TCGACCACCATCGCTTGCAAATTAGGCGGCGGATGTAGCACGACTTCAGAAAATGGTCGGCCGATATTTCCGCAGGCTCGGGCACGGATGCCACAGCCATTTAACAGGATTTCCAAGAGGCCGGTTGTCGTGGTCTTCCCATTGGTACCAGTGACTGCGATGACGGGAAGAGTACATTCTCGAAAAGCCAGTTCGATTTCTCCAATCAGTGGAATTCCTTTGCGAAGGATATTTTGCACAATGGGTGCTTTAAGATCTATGCCTGGGCTTACGACACAAAGATCGTAATCGGAAGGGTCGGTATCGGCTTCCGCTCCCAGAATACAAGGGATATTCGTATCGGAGAACGATCGAACTTGTGCATCGGCTACGGCAAGCGAGCTATTTAAGACGGTTACTGACCAGCCTCGATCATTTAGAAGCCTGGCAGCTGCCTTTCCACTATTTCCAAAACCTAAAATTGCCGCTTTTCTGCTCATAAAATCATTCTATTACCTGAGCTTAAACGTCGCTAACCCGAGTAAGGAAAAAAGGAGAGACATGATCCAGAAACGGACGATCACAGTGTTCTCTTTCCAACCGCTTAATTCAAAGTGATGGTGGAGTGGAGACATTTTGATAATGCGCTTGCCTGTGAGCTTAAAACTAGCCACTTGCAAGATGACCGAGAGTGCTTCAATCACGAAGATGCCTCCGATGATAATAAGAAGAAGCTCCTGTTTGCAGCAAATGGCAACCACGCCTAGAAATCCTCCGATGGCGAGGGAACCGGTATCTCCCATGAAGACACGGGCCGGATGGCAGTTCCACCAGAGAAATCCTAAGCAAGACCCAAATAAAGCCATGCAGAGGACTGTTAATTCTCCAGCGTATGTAACAAAAGGAATCTGTAAATAAGAAGCCACTTTAAAATTTCCGGCAATATAGGAAACTACCGCATATGCGGCTACCACGGTGGCGGAACAGCCAGTAGCTAAACCATCTAAGCCATCAGTTAAGTTGACAGCATTTGAGGTGCCCACCACCACCAACAAATAGATCAGGAAGACCGCCGCCCATCCGAGATTGGAAAGGATGGGCTCCTTATAGAATGGGATGTAAAGCTGTTGTGCGAGCTTATATAAATGCGGGTTGAGTAAAAAAAACAGCGTTACAATGAGTGCCAGGAGGCATTGAAGTCCAAATTTGAGTCGACTACTAATGCCAGCGGAAGAGCCCTTGGTCACCTTGAGGTAATCGTCTATAAATCCAAGTGAACCCAGGTAAACAATTGAAAAAATTGCCAGCCAAACGAATGGATTCTGGAGGCGTGTCCACAATACGGCCGATATCAAGGTAGAGCCTAATAAAAGGATGCCACCCATAGTGGGTGTGCCTTTCTTTGCACCATGAAGCTCAAATAGCTTGTGAACTTCCTCTTTGCTTCGGATGGGTTGTCCGAATTTCAAGGCAATCAGTCGACGAATGACAAAGTTTCCGAAGAGTAAGGAAAACAGAAAAGCTGTGATTCCGGCGCTCACCGCACGGAAGGTAATATATTGAAAGACATTCAACGCCTTGAAAAAGTCTCCCGGGATACCATGCGTCTTTGCCCACTCGCTGATTTCGAAAAGATAGTAAAGCATAGTATTCCTTAAAGGCTTTTAAATTGTTCGATTACGCGCCCCATTTGCGCTGATTTACTTCCTTTCACCAGCACCAAATCACCCGGTTTTGTGACATGGCGTAAAAATTTTGCTGCGGCAGAAGTATCGGCTAACTGATGCACATTTTGTAATTCCTTTGCTGCTTCAGCCAGAGGGTGAGTTTTTTCTCCGACAGCGAGGAGAAAATCAAAGCTGGCTGCCGCTGTGGCGCGGCCGACTTGATGGTATCCATCTTGTGTGTAAGGACCTAGTTCTCCCATTTCGCCCAAAACGGCAAATCGGCGGCCTCTACAAGGAATTTCAGCCGCAGTTTCCACGGCAGCTATCATGGACTTCGGGTTTGCGTTATAACTGTCATCTAAGAAATGAACGCCATGCACCTCAATGAGGCGAAGACGTGCACCGGTTAAAGTGGCGGTACTCAGCGCCGCCGCGCCCTCTGCAAGAGGCACTCCGAGTTCAATGCCGGCAGCTAAGGCAAAAAGCGCATTTTTTACCATATGCCGACCGCTCACGGGCAGAAATACCGGAACATTTTCACCCGAAGATGTTGCAATAAATTCGGTTCCTTCGAGGCGAAGTTTAATATCGGAAGCGGTTATTGATCCGGAATCCATGCCCACCAAGATGGTGGGCACCGGGGAGCGCGAGGCAAATTGCTCGGAGAAATCATCGTCTGAAGAAAGAATGAGCCGACCGCCGGGAGAAATTTGAGGAATGAGATTTCCCTTTTCCTCTGCGATGGCTTCGCGTGCTCCGAAATGTTCGATGTGCGCGACTCCGATGTTGGTGATGATTGCGATCCGCGGCAGTACAAGTTGAGCCAAAGGCAGGATTTCACCGGGGTGATTCGTCCCGATTTCCCAAACAGCTGTTTCGTCGGCTGATGAAGTTTGAAGGATTGTGAGAGGAACTCCGATATGATTGTTATAGGTGCCTTGAGTTTGTGAAACTGAATAGCGGCTTGCCAGGACGGCGGCGGTAAAGTCTTTGGTAGTGGTTTTGCCAGTGCTGCCGGTGATGCACACCACTTTTGGAGAAATCCGCTTTCGCCAGGCGGCGGCGAGTTGCTGTAAAGCAAGTAAGGAGTCGGCTACGCTGATGATCGCGAGTTGGGAACGGGGCGAGATCACGGAGGGATCGTCAATGATTGCAGCCACCGCACCACGCGCTTCGGCCACTGCCAAAAACTGATTTCCATCAAAGTGTTCCCCACGCAAAGCCACATAGACGTCTCCGGCTTCCAGTGTGCGAGTATCTTTGGAAAAGCGCCCGGCAGTGCGGTGGGGATTCCCTTTTAGGAGCGTGCCCCCACACATGTTGGCAATTTCTTGAATGGAAGAGAGGTCCATCTTAAGCTTCCACAGGTTTTTCCGCAATAACACGAGCGGCTACGGCAACATCATCGAAAGGAATTTGAGAGTCGGCAAACTCTTGATATTTTTCATGTCCTTTCCCGGCAATGAGCAGAATATCTCCCGATTTGGCGAGCGCAACGGCATGTCGAATAGCATTCTCTCGCTCTATAATCGATTCATGACGGGAATAGCTGAATCCCTTTGTGGCGTCGGCAATGATAGCCGCTGGGTCTTCCTTGCGGGGATTGTCTGAAGTCAGAATGGTCCAATCGGCTAATTCTTCGGCGGCGCGAGCCATTGCTGGGCGCTTAGTACGATCGCGGTTGCCACCGCATCCAAAAACAACGATGAGTCGGGAAGGATTGAGCTGTTTTAAGGTATGAAGAGCGTTTCGGAGTGCATCCTCGGTATGGGCGTAATCTACGAAAACTTGAAAGCTCCGTTTTACGGCTACCCGCTCCATACGTCCCGGAACTTGTGGGGAAGTAGCAAGCCCGGCTACGGCGGCACGCAGTTCCAACCCGAGCGAGGAAGCCGTAGCCAAGGCGGCGAGAGAATTGTAAACATTAAAGAGACCAATGAGCGGCAAACGCACAAAATAGCTTTTATTGCGGGCTTTGAGTTGGTAGGTGGTGCCTGTGGAATTAAAACGCACGTCCGACGCACGAAAGTCCGCATTTGCGCCCACCCCATAACGAATAACAGGGATGCGATCCCGAAGGCGTTCCATTAGAAGATGTCCATAGCGATCGTCTGTATTGATGATGGCTTTGGCATTCTTAGTTTGCGCAGGTAACCGTTCGAAAAATGCAGCTTTAGCATTGAAATACGCATCGAAGGTGCTGTGAAAATCCAGATGATCCTGTGTGAGATTGGTAAAAACAAACGTGTCAAATTCGATCGCATGTAAACGATGCGAAATGCTGGCATGGCTGGAGGCTTCCAAGACGCAAGCGCGCAGGCCATTGTCTCGCATTTGTGCGAGCATTTCTTGTACCTCGGGAGCCTCCGGGGTGGTGCGAATCGCCTTTTGCATGCCTGAACCAGTGTCATAGAGGACAGTGCCAATCAGGCCGCATGGGAGGCGAGCATTTGAACAAAGGTGCCGGATCAAGAAGGCGGTCGTAGTTTTTCCATTCGTCCCGGTTACGGCAGCCACTTTTAGGGAACGAGAAGGTTGTGAATAGAATGCGGCGGCTATATCCGCCATCGCTATCCGAGCGTTTTCAACTTTGGCGACAGGAAGCAGCGATTTTAGCTCCCTGGATTGCGAAACAATAGCTACGGCGCCGTTTTCAACAGCATTTGAGATAAAGCGGTTGCCATCCGATTTTTCTCCTTCCAGAGCAAAAAAAAGGCCTCCACAGGTGACCTGTCGCGAGTCATATGCGAGGGAAGTGACCTCGGGGTCGGAATTGCTCGAAACAGCTTGAATGGGTGTGGAGGAGAGAAGTTGACTCAGTTTCATCGTACTAAATGGTTTTCGCCCCTGACGGATTCGCGTGAGGCGGTCATAGGGGGGATTCTTGCTGTAGGGGTCAAATTCATGTAACGCGCAGCTTTTTCGGCGATACGAGAGAAAATGGGGGCGGAGACTAGACCGCCCCAATCCCGTCCGGGTGGAAGCTTGGCGTCGTCCACCATCACCAAACAGACAAACTGAGGGTTTTCCGCGGGCAAAAATCCCACAAAAGACACGATGTTTTTTTTGTCGTAGTAACCTCCTTTGGGATTGACCTTTTGTGCGGTTCCCGTTTTTCCGGCGACGTTAAATCCGTTCACTTGAGCCAGCGCCGCCGAACCGCGTCGGCTCACCACATCCACTAGGGCGTCCCGTATGGTTTTTGCAGTTTCGGATGAAATGACTTGTCGTACCATATTAGGAGAAACTTCACTGAGCTTTTTTCCGGAATCATCTAAGAGCGCTTTGATGATATGGGGCGCCATGAGCTTCCCACCATTTGCGATGGTGCTCATTGCGACGGTCAGCTGAAGAGGTGTCACCGCAATTTCATGTCCCATAGGGATACGAGTGATACTTAATCTGCTCCAACGGTAAGGAGGATGTACTAGGCCACTGATTTCCCCGGGCAGTTCGATTCCGGTACGCTCTCCGAATCCGAACCGACGAATATAATCGAAAAGCCGTTGGTCGCCTAATAAAAAGGCCAATTTCGCCACGCCAATGTTAGAGGACTTTACCAAAACGTCGTGAACGGAGAGATAACCGTAGTGGGAGCCGTGATCTCTTAAAACCGCTCCACCATAGGCAAAACGGCCATTCTCACAAAATATAGATGATTCCGCCCGAACCAATTTCTCATTTAAGACACCTGAAGTGACCACGATCTTAAAGGTGGAGCCGGGTTCCACCATATCCATAATGGAATGGTTTCTGAGTTGATCCGGCTCGGAGGCAGCAGCCAGATTGTTAGGATTAAAACTGGGTCGGCTGGCCATGGCCAGGATCTCGCCAGTTTGTGGCCGCATCATGATTGCCACGACATGGGCCGCCTTTAATTCCTGATATGCCGCGCTGACCTCGCCTTCAACCATCGATTGCAGGTTCATATCAATGGTGAGCTGCACGTTGGTGCCATTGCGAGCCGGGTGCTCCTGCCCGCGATAAATCACTATTTCGCGGCCTGTCCGATCGCGCTGGATGAGACGGAATCCGTTTTCGCCTTTGAGATAGGCTTCCATAGAAGCTTCCAGGCCTTGCACCCCGCGACCCTCCCGATCCAGAAAACCTAACACTTGTGAAAGTATTTCGCCGTTCGGATAAATACGCTGCGAGTCCTGTTCGAAGAAAAGACCGCGCAAGGACCGAGCTTGCAAGGTCTTCGATAAAGCCGTGGCACGCTCTTCAGAAAGGTTTCTTTTTACGACAACATATTTGCGTTTGGTACTGAATTTTTGAGTCAGCTCCGCAGCGGAGATCTCCAGAAAGGGAGCGGCGGTTTTTGCTAAACTTGTGGGGTCTTTAATCAAGGAACCGTCAGCAACCACGGTCTTAGTAGGCAAGTCCGTTGCCAAAATTTCTCCGTTTGCATCCAGAATTTGCCCGCGTCGAGCGTGAATTGCCTGACGGATTGAGTGCTTTTGTGCCGCCAAAGCCGTAAATTCATCGTGTTTGGTAACTTGAAGATAGATCAAACGAATGGAATATCCGCTGATAATCAGGGAAAGTCCGATACATGCTAAGGTCATTCGACCCCGACTCACTGGCGAAACCTTTCATTTGAAGCGGTGCGAAGGACCCCACTCTCATTCTCAACTTCCGGCGCGTCGAGGCGCGCAATAAACTGATCTTGAATAGGTACCATCACGATGTTCCGTGAAGCTAATTTTTTTTGGATAGCCGATCGGGACGAAAGGGTGGCTATATCGGCAAGGAGGACCTGATTGGAAACATGTGTTTCTCGAATGGCCTGTTCCACTCTCCGGATTTTTTGTCCAAGTTGGAACTGTTGATTTTTAAGATGCACAATTTGAAGCCCAACCGCCCCAAAAAGGAGAGCGATAAAAGCCCATTTTACCATCGAGGCGGATTTTATGGGATTGCTGCTTTTTCTTGCATTCATGAGTCTGCTAAAGGCGCTCGGCGACCCGGAGTTTTGCACTGCGGGCACGAGGATTGTTTTGTATTTCTTCCCTGCTTGCTTCAACAGGGTGGGGCGTCAGGAGTCGGAAAATGCGATTCGGGTTCGGACGAGGCGCCGGCCATTCGGGTCGGTCGATCCACTCCCTGCTATGGTCGCGGAAGAAATATTTTACCATTCTATCTTCCAGAGAATGAAAAGTGATCACGGCAAAGCGGGCACCGCGTGCAAGACGCTTGGAAATTGAAATCAAACCATCTTCGAGCGCCCCCAGTTCATCATTAACCGCAATTCTGAGCGCTTGGAAAACGCGCGTTGCCGGCTGCCGAGGTCCATGTTTGGGAACGACAGACTCGATTACTGCAACCAGATCAAATGTCGTCAAAAAAGGCCGTCGAACCCGCAAAGCTACAATCCGAGAGGCAATATGGAGCGCACGTGCTTCTTGTCCATACTCCCGAAAAATACGAGCGAGGTCGGAGAGGCTGTATTTGTTTACTATATCGGCTGCGGAAATAGGAAGAGAAGGGTCCATCCGCATGTCTAAAGGACCATCCTTCAGGATCGCGAATCCTCGATCGGGGTTGTCTAACTGCCGCGAAGAAACGCCAATGTCGAGCAGTGCGCCGCTCAATTTTTGGATATTGAGAGGGTCCAGTGCGTTTTGAATTTGGCGAAAGTTGGCCTGAATGGCACAAAACCTTTCGCCATAAGCCGCAAGCCTTGCCTTCGCATAGGCAATAGCGTGTGGATCTTGGTCTAGGGCAAGAACCGAAGCTCCGGATTGTAGGAAGCGTTCGCTATGACCGCCTCCACCCAGTGTTCCATCCAAAATCAGCATTCCGGGCGCTGGTCGCAGATAGTTTATCACATCAGTGACTAGAACCGGGGTGTGATACACAGCACTTTCGTCGTCAAGTTCTTCCAATTCTAAAAGCAGGTTGTTGGTGAGGTTCATAAGGGTTTTGTTCTAATAGGGGGCCTTGCGGCTGTTTATCGGGAGTACCGAAGAAAGACGGAAATCCGAAAGTTCTCGCCGGTCGCTTCGCAATGAAGCCAATTCGACCAATGCCCGGCGTCTGCCAGAGCAAAACGCGCATGGAATCTCGTCTCATAAGCCAATTTCCTCGGCGACCTCTGTGTAAATAGCCAAATCAGCCTCTTGGGTCTGCTGCCAGCGCGCCCGATCCCATATTTCAAAACGACTTTTGCTGCCCACCAAAACAACGTCTGTGGAAAGACTCACTTTGCGACATTGATCCTCCGGAAGGAGAACCCGACCCTGTTTGTCCGCGCAAATAGATTGAGCGAGGCCATAAAATTGACGAATAGCCTTTCGTTTTTCCATGGGCGTTCGGTTTATAGCCTCGATCCGTTTTTCAATGCCGGCGAATTCTTCGGGCGGCATTAAAATCAAAAATTCATTTTTAGGATTAGGAATACTCTGAAACTCATTTTCGCCTGACGAGGACAGCCACTTGGCTGGAATCGTCAAACGATTCTTCGCATCCATCGAACGCTCGAAAGTGCCCGAATACACCATATTTGCCTTTGATTCCTCATGCATATGCATGGATGCAGTTGAATTCCAGTGGGTTGCGGGGGAGTAATCTTAGTCCACGATGCCCCACTTTTTCCCACTTTGCCCCCTCCACGTCAATAATAATCCCCCCGCCTATCTGAGGAAAGCAGGAGGCCCGATTTGTCCGCAACCGGGAAAAGTGAAGTTAGTATCTAATGCAACTGGTTGCAGAAGGCAAAAAACCGTGTTTTCCCAGGGAATAAATGGGTATTACCTTCATTTTTCCCTAGCGACCTCTGAGAGAATTTTTTTTACGATCTTTTCAATCAATCTCTCAAGATCAGGCAGTTGACTCTTTTTAGCTATGGGCTCTTTGCCGCCTGCCAAGCATTCCCAGGGATCGGCACGGCAGGCTTCTGCCAATGATTCAAAGCGACTATCCGGAAGGCCAAACCCTTTTTTTCTGTCAAGAAGGGCTTGCATTTTTTCGATAGGGATAGCTGCGCCTCCAGGGAGCGCAAGAGCTAAGAGGAGAGTTCGGCAGTAGGTGTCAGTGATTTCAACTTTAAAATAAGCATCTTCCACGGAAGTCCCCCAACAAATGAGGCCATGAAGTCCTAAGAGAATAGCCTGGTGTTTCGGAGCGAGGGGTGCGATGGAAGCCGCAATGGCGGGTGAGCCAGGGGTTTCATAAGCTGCCACAGGAACCCGTCCTACAAAGATCTCCATCTCAGGAATTAAGCGTCCCGGGGGTTCCATCTGTTTGATAGCGAAAGCGCCGGCATGACAAGGATGCGCATGGCAAACAGAAAACGCACCGGGCACCGCCTCGTAAATAGCTAGGTGCGTGAAGAATTCCGTAGAGCGTCGCCACGGACCTGATTCCGGAAGAACTTGATTCCCTTGGCCATCTACTAAGCATAGCATTTCAGGGGACATAAAGCCCTTGCTGACCCCCGTGGGGGTGACGAGAAAACGGTCTTCTGCGAGTCGACAAGAAAGATTGCCACCGTTAGCTTCGCAGTATTGCCGCAACCAAAGTCGTCGGCCCATCTCGCAAATCTCTTGCTTCAGTTGCGTGGCGTGTTCAGAGTGGAAAAACTCTTCATCGTCAATACCTAATATTTGATTTCCAGAGGAAATATTTTTAGAGGGAAAAGCCATTATAAGGAAACCTGAATTTCATCTCCGTTCCCGGTTGCATCCGGATAATTTTTATATGACCGCACTACTTTGCACGAAAAAGGGAAAAGTCAAAGGTAAATTGAACACAAGAAAAAGCAGAGGAGAGTAAAAGGGGAGATTGACATGTTCGAGGTTTGATTTATCATCATTAGCTTAGCGGGTTTAGTCCGCAGTTTTAACTTTATAACATTATTCATATTAGCTTTGTGCGTACTTTTTTTCGAAACGTTCGTTGGCAGAATACGGTTTTTCTTTTTAGCACTTTCTTAACTACCGTCATTGGGGCGCCTCTTTATCTGTGGCACTATGGAGTAGACCTCTTCCAAGTTGCACTATTCTTCTTTTTCTTAATGGCAACTGGCTTAAGTATTACGCTTGGATATCACCGGCTTTTTTCTCATCTCACTTTTCAGGCGAGCCCAATAATAAAAATCTTGGTATTGCTTTTTGGATCAGCGGCTTTTGAAGGAACCGCACTGGTATGGTGCGCTGATCACCGCAGGCATCATAAATTTGTCGATCACGAGGATGATCCGTACGACATCACCAAAGGATTTTTTCACGCTCACATTGGCTGGCTTCTCTTTCGCACTAGCCCTGACACTCCGCTGACCTGGGTGCGAGATTTGCAGAAAGACCGCCTGCTAGTCTGGCAACACCGTTTTTACGTGCCGTTGGCTTTCTTGATGGGGTTTGGTGTGCCGACGCTGATTGGATACTGTTATGGCGGGGGGCAGGCCGCTTTAGGGGCATTCCTATTGGCAGGCGTCGCACGAATTGTATTCGTGCACCACATGACTTTTTGTATTAACTCCCTGTGCCACTGGATAGGCAATCGACCCTATTCGAGCAAGTGTACCGCACGAGACAGCCTTTTGATGGCTTTTTTCACCTTTGGAGAGGGCTATCACAACTTCCACCATGAATTTCAACATGACTATCGGAATGGAGTGAAGCGTTGGCAGTATGATCCGACCAAATGGGTCATTTGGACATTGAGCAAAATTGGCCTCGTCCGGAATCTCCGAACTGTCGCTGAGGACAAAATTCTCAAAGCCCAAATTTTGGAACAACAACGTCAGCATGCTCAACGCATTGCAGCGCAAGGAACGGAACTTTGTGCTGTGAGGCAGAGCGTTGTTCAAGCAATGCAAGAGACTTTACATGAGGCGGTGGCTCACTGGGAGGAAAGGCTCAATGCGTGGCGTTCCGCTGAGGAGCGCCGTCATGAAATCTCCGCGCCTCAGTTGAGAGAACTGCGACGTCAGTTAAATAAAGCGACAGCTCGTCTCCGTGTGGCTTTACGGCAGTGGGATGCTGCGCATCAGTTTTAGAGCATTCCATTGACTTGATCGCGAAAGAACTATGCCGGCCTTCCTAGGTTTCGGGAGAGGTTTTAAGCATGAACCGAAGGGCAGGGAATTTTTACCACATGGCCTTGCCGTCGATATTCCAAATGTTCCTCTGTTTGCTTGGCCAGGCGGCTTCCTAAGAAGCGTTCAATCAACCAAAAAGCAACATCGATTCCAGATGCTATTCCACCGGCAGTGATAATGGAGCCCGTGTCCACCACGCGCTTGCGGAGAGGTTTTGCTCCATAATTATTGAGTGTGGTCCAGGCTGCATGATGGGTGGTGGCGGCACGATCGTGGAGTAATCCGGCCGCACCTAGAAGGAATACTCCGGAACAAATGCCGACTATAACGGTGCCTTTTGCATGCAGCTGACGGAGACGCTCCTGCCAAACTTCTTCTCGAATCATTCGACGGATTCCTGTTTGTTGACCGGAGAGCCAACCACCGCCGGGGACAATAAAAACGTCCCACTGTAGTTCCATCGACAAGGGGGGCAAATTGCAAATTTCCATGCCATAAAAAGTTCGAATGCAATGTTCTCCTCCCGCACTTACTAAAGTAGTGCTGAAGTTCCCTCCAAGCTGTTCAGCTGAACGCAAAACTTCGTAAGGGCCTACGGCGTCTAATTCTTCAACTCCTTCAAATAGCACAATGGCGATGCGCATAGCTTGCTACTTTATAGTAATATACACAAATCGGCGTGTAATTTCGAGTATTTTAGGTTTTGGGAGAAGTTCTAATAAATACCCTAGCGAAAACAAAATTCATAGACGGGAAGTGCCTCGACGTATTTCAAAATTTGCTTTTCGGGACCGGCAATCTGTGGCCTTTGGGAAAACTGAATTGAAGCGCCATGCTTTAGGGGCGCAATATGCAATTCCAGAGGCTCGGATAGGAACCGTCGCAGAGAGACCTCCCACACCTTGCCATTGTAAAAATTGTCGGCGACGGTATTTCCCCGTATGGATAAACTGGCTGCATTTCCAACATAAGCAATGCGAAGCAAAATATCGGCGCACTTATCCGGAATTTGAGCGTGCACACTCCACCTGTTTGGCGTCAACGTGAGAATCGAATGAGAGACAGGGAGCGGCGGGCGCTGTAACGAACAATTCCGGAAAATACCTTCCGGCCGCTTTTCATAGGGCAGATTTATTCCTTCCGAAGGGAAAACGGAGAGGGTGACGCGGGGGGCTCCAGCTCGGAACGCACGGACTTCCGTTTTCGACCAGGTGAGAAAATCAGCATTTGAAATCAAAATTCGTTCGCGATCCCAAACCTGGGCTTGCCAGGATTGCTCAGCTTGCGCGGTGCTTAACACCACAAAGCGGACCTGACGTCCGCTTTTATTGATTGCAGTTAAAGCAACGTCCATCCCCGGCTGGGGATGGGTGAGGAGAAATCGGGAATTTTTGATCTTATGAATGCTGATTCCTGAGGGACTGTTTGCCCAGGCAACCGTCTGGGCAAATAAGGCGATTGCTGGCGCGATCCCTGGAATTTCTTTTAAAAAGCAATAAAGTGAGTCCCCATTTTCTATGAGATAAAGGGGTTGAACAGTCGCCCATGCCAGGAGAATGCCTTGCAAGTCTAAATTTAACGGCCAAATTCCGGCGGCACCGTTTCCGATTTGAGGAGTGCTAAATTGAACTCTGCGGGTTGGAAAAGCAATATCGAACTGTATCCGGCTATTTTCTGGTGCAGTTTCAACTCCCGAGGGGAGGTGACGATGAAAGAAAAGAAACGCTCCTTGCGAAGAAGCTCGCACCGCGCATTGCAAATGAGCTGCATCCTGAATCGCTCGGTCTGCCACTGGAAAGGGAAAGGCGGGAGCTAAATAAGATCCGAAATTAGTTGAGAAAGCGGCAAAATTTCGCAGAGAGTGATACCAGGGGCGGGGCTGTCCGAATTCGCTTAAGGGGGCCTGAGAGTCGTATGAGATTTTTGGGTATCCCGCCTCATGCATCGGAGAAGTACGACCTGGCGGGTGAGATCCCCCATGAAAGGGAGAGCTGCCAAGCATATTGGCGCCTCGTCCCAATAGTGTGACCGCCAACGCGTCGATTTCGGCCTTTTCAATTGCGAGCCGTTTTTTATAAGTCGTCTGTCCGGCATTTCCGGTGCCCATGGCCGCCAAGGGGAGGCCGCGAAGGAACGGTGGACCTGGCCTCTTAGCATCCATTAAATTGAGTGCCAGCGGGTAAATTACAGCTCGGTCTGAAGAAACGGGGGATTCAGCCTCATAGGCATCCTGTGATGGACTCAGATGAAATCGCCATAATGGCAATAAACCTTGTGGAGTTTGGGTGCGGTTCCGCGCCACAACTGAGTAATAAGGCACATCCAACCCCTCTTGGATTGCCAACTGTTTTAGCTTGGAAAAATCCTTACTATTATTAAAAAATTTATTATCCACCTCAATCCCTATGATGGGTCCGCCTTGTGAAAAAAGAAGACCATGAGCCTGAAGAGAGATTTGAGCGTACCACTGACGCACCAATTCGAGGAAGGCAGGATTGGGCATTTGAGGATGGAATTTTCTCAAAACCCAATTAGGCAAACCGCCATTGCGACCTTCCTGATGTGAAGAAGGTCCGATCCGTAAATAAACAAAAAGATTATTTTCTCCACAAAGCTCGATAAATTTCCGAAGGTTGCGCCGTTCTTTCCAATTCCACTCTCCCTCAATTTCTTCATGGTGAATCCAGGAACAGTAGGTGGAAACAACATTTACACCAGCAGCTTTAATTTTTTTTAAAGAGAATTCCCATTCGTAACTGGGGGTACGGGCATATTGGAATTCCGCTACAAACGGCAGCCAGGGCTTATTATTCCAGGTGAAATAAAAATTTGTGGCTCCCAAACGGTCTCCGTTGGGATTTGCAGCTGCTCCCAGATTCAGGGAAGAAGACAGATTTGTAGGCGGGAGATGAGCAGCCTTAAATGTATACATCTCTCGGGGCTGCTCTGTCTCAGGTGGTGAAAGGGCTGTAGCGGGGTCCGGCTTTATTGCCAGAAAAAGGAAAAGAAAACCGATGATCCAACTTTCTGTTTTTTCTAGGGGCAGCCGATTTAAAAAAAACCTTTTTTGCACTATAGCGAAACCCCTATAAAATGAGAGCAAATTTGTGGGTCTCTTCCCCTCAGCCATTGTTGCAAAAGCAAGTCCATATCATGGATATGGACTTGCTTTTGCGCCACGCTCGAAGGAAAAATGCCATCCAAATTTTTGATCATTTCATAGGAATTCCGCTATATAACTCCAGGAGTGTTTATGAGAGCATTTATTAGCTCACCAGTTAGTTAGTCGATCCTGGAAAAGGCATTTGAGCCAGTAGACATAGATATGTGCGGGTATTTTGAAAGTAAAATTTCGACCGAAAAGTTCAGTATGGAATGAGAAAGCTGGAAGTTTTGGGAAAGGGGATCAAAAGCCTCCGCCGTCAAGAGGCGAAGGAGAACGTGTAGCCTTGCGCTACTCGATGACTGAGCAACGCAGCAGCCAGATGCTTTGCAGCCCTTTTTTAGGATGTACTAGTTAGTTAATAAATGCTTTGGGTTTTGGGAGGAGTTCTAACTATTTTAGAGGTGCTTTACTCTATTTGCTAACGCCGTGAAAAAAACTGGCGCATCAGGCAGTCCGCCCGTTGAAGGGAATCACTCCTCCGTTCAACGGGTCGGCTGAACTAGGGGATGCGAAATGTCCGCTATGTTATTGAGCAGATCGCGTGGAAGCGCTGGGACAAACGCTATTATTACAATTAGGATCCGAGCAATTTGAAGCTGATTCCTGTTTTTCCATATGCTGCTTCCTGATCTGCTGCATCTTTTCTTTCTGATCCGGAGTCAATACCTCCATGATTTTTTCATGACTCTCTTTAAAGATCATTTTTGCTTTCTCCTTGCGGTTTTCGACAGACATCGAAGCATCCTCATGAAGTGCCTTCAACTGAGAGTAGCGTTGCTCGAGAATAGCTTTGATTTGGCTCTGCTGAGTAGGAGTCAAATTGAGCGCCTTGGTCAGGAATTCTAACTCATGCTGGCGATGATGCAACCACATGCCTTCACATTTTCCGGCGGGACACGCGGGTGTGACTGCGGAGGAACTGCCGGGGTGGTGGGTGGACCCTTGTGCAAATGCACAAGGTGCTAGGAGGGTGACCGCTCCACAAAGGAGGGAGCTGAGAAGGTTTTTTTTCATAACAGTAGGATTTAGGATTAATGATTAGGGGCGTTTCGTAAGAATTACGGAACACCTCTAAATATGAAACCCCTCCCTGGAAAAAAAGTTGCAAAAAATGTGCGAGAGGGACGCCAATTTTGGTCTGCTTCGCGCTGATCAGAGCGCGACCCCACCTCTACTTTAGCCAGACCAGCGGAGAAATCAGAGGCACAACTATTATCTGAGGAGGTTAGGTGGGCCGCCAGCGGTTGCGTCGGGAGCCGTGATTGAATGAGATCTCTTGGCGGCCGTTCTTGCGCGAGCAATGGCGGAAGGTTTCCTCTGCCCGCCTTTGAAACCTCGGCGCACGCCGTCTGTAACCACTACCGGAGTGCCAACCCCGACTGTTTTAAAGACAGCTGCTGCCTTATGTATTGGCAGACGAATGCAACCATGAGAGGCTGGATAGCCCGGCAGAGCCCCTGCGTGCACTCCTTCCGCCCCGTTGTATCGTACAAAGTACTTCATCAGGGCGGGTCGATACCTTCCTCCCACGCGG
>PSRL01000171.1 GCA_003176035.1 Verrucomicrobiota bacterium | reverse complement strand
GGTCCGGATATACGCGATGTCCCTTTGCCAGAAGGCTTACAAGCAAAACTGCGTCCGTATCAGCAGCAAGGTCTGAATTGGATGCAGTTTTTGCGCGAGAACAATCTCTCTGGCGTACTTGCCGATGATATGGGCTTAGGTAAAACCATTCAAACACTTGCACACATTCTCGTTGAGAAAGAACAAGGCCGGTTGGATTGTCCCACCTTAGTGGTTGTCCCTACAACACTGATCAATAACTGGCGCGAAGAGGTTCGACGGTTCACGCCGGATCTCAAAGTCATCGACCTGTACGGACCGGAACGTAAAAACCGTTTTGATCAAATCGAGCGATCCGATATCGTTCTCACCACATACGCCTTACTATGGCGCGATCAGGAAGTCCTAGCTAAAGCAGCCTATCATCTTTTGGTCTTAGACGAAGCGCAATATGTTAAAAATGTTGCAACAAGGACGGCAAAAATCATCCGTAAATTGGAGGCTCGCCATCGATTATGTTTAAGTGGAACTCCTTTGGAAAACCATCTCGGGGAATTATGGGCGCAATTCGATTTTCTCTTGCCCGGATTCCTCGGTTCGCATCGAGATTTTACCACATACTGGCGCAATCCTATTGAAAAAGGGAACGACACCTTACGCCTTGATCTATTAAGTCGGCGTATACGTCCGTTTATATTGCGTCGATGCAAGGAGCAAGTTGCACGCGAACTTCCTGACAAAACGATCATTGTCCAGATGGTTGAACTCGAAGGAGCACAGCGAAATTTTTATGAAACAGTCCGTATTGCAATGCAGGAAAAAGTCCGAGCAGCAATTAATGCCAAAGGATTTGCTCGCAGTCACATCATGATCCTCGAAGCATTATTGAAGCTTCGCCAGGTCTGCTGTGATCCGCGACTTGTTAAATTAAAACAAGCAGGCCGTATTAAGAAAGAATCAGCCAAGCTGAAGTTGTTGCTCAACATGTTACCTGAAATGGTTCAGGAAGGACGAAAGATCCTGTTATTTTCTCAATTTACAGAGATGTTAGCATTAATTGCCGGTGCATTGAAAAACGTTTGCCTTCCCTATGTCACCCTCACTGGAGACACAACGGATCGCGTGACACCCATACAACAGTTCCAGAGTGGCAAGGTCCCTATCTTCCTAATCAGTCTGAAGGCTGGTGGGGTTGGTTTAAATTTAACCGCTGCTGACGTTGTGATTCATTACGATCCTTGGTGGAACCCGGCTGTCGAAAATCAAGCTACGGATCGAGCCCACCGTATTGGCCAAAACAAACCGGTATTTGTTTATAAGTTGATTGTAAACGGTAGCATCGAAGAAAAAATTATTGCCATGCAACAGAAGAAGGCCCTCCTCGCTGAGGCCGTTCTCTCTGCCAATAATGCCAGAGGAGGTCGGTTTTCAGAAAAAGATCTTGAGGCGTTATTTGAGCCTATTGCTAAATCCCCCGCGCAACAACAGCCAAATTCACGTCAGAAAGTTGATCGAAAAGGTAAGCTAAAGTGATGTCAAAAGAGCGGACGAGAACACATCTCTCTGTTTTCCGATCGATGTTCTCGTGTTTAGTGCAGCAACCTCAGGGCAACCTCATTAAAAATGGTTGAATAAAAATTGAGAAAAGAGGTAGCTGATTGTCATAATGGGACGCGAGATGCAAAAAGACGAGAATGGGTTTATTGATTTTTTAAAGGGCATTCCCGATCATCGAAGTGAAAGAAAAAAGGTAACTACCCAAGAAATGGTTATTTTCTTGGGTAGTTACAAATTGAAATGAGATTGGCCAGGCGATTTGCCGTTCTCAATCTGGGTTCGCCGGCTTTGCAGCCTGATTTCAAAATCTTATGAAAGGTTTCTATCTTCCAACGCATGGCATACCAATTCAATTTTTCAATTGCTTGTGGAGCAGACTCTACTGGCAAATCAGTAAGAAGTTTCCAGTGAATTTTTGGTCTGCCAACGGGCTCCTGGTTTTCGACGGCCTCAATTACGGTTAAGGTAAGAGCAGGGTAACGGCTCTTTTTGCCCATCGGAGGTAAAATTTTCATACGCTGATAACGGATTTCCAGCTGCACGGTTTCGATGCGACCTTTTGAGTTTCTCACCTCTACGGCATGTAATCCTTTGACGCGACGGATTTTTTCCCCTTAACTCCTTCCTCATCCTTCTCAGCGTGAAATTTGCGGGCTAGGTTTTGGGAGAGAATCTAAAAATTATCGAAAACTGCTTTACGAAGTTGCCCTCAAGTTGAAACAATCCTTGATACGGACTCAAGATTAAGAATTTTTCAATTGCGGACCTCACTTGTCCTGCTGCTCTTTTGCCTGCTTTCTTGCATCTTGTGTGGACGTGCTTTAGCGCAACAGAGCGAGCGAGGCGGGGCAGTTGAGGCTACTCTTGTTGCTGACACTTCGGCCATTGTGCCTGGCAAACCCTTCCGCATTGGTTTATACCTTCGGATGCTACCCGGCTGGCACACCTACTGGCAATATCCGGGCGATGTAGGTCTGCCGACGACCATCAAGTGGGATTTGCCCTCCGGATTTCGTATCGGGCCATTTCAGTGGCCAATTCCTAAACGAATAACACTGGCGGGAGATATCGTGGATTATGGTTACGATGGGGAGACTTTGTTAATTGCCGAAGTTCAGCCTCCGATTGAGATCCATACTAACAAGATCGTGTTGCAAGGCAAGGCGAATTGGCTGGTTTGTGCGAAGCTCTGTGTGCCCGGAGAGGCGAATGTTTCATTGACATTGCCTGTCGAAAAGAGCGCTCTTCCAAAAAACGGGGAGATTTTTAATCGCTTTGATCAGCAGTTGCCGGCTCCCTGCCCTTCATTCCCGGTGACCGTTTCTCAGTTTGCGACAGGAATGCAGATCACCGCACAGCCGGGGCCCGAAGTTGCCAAACTTTCTTTTTATCCTTTGCCGGTAGCCGACCAGAAGATTGGAAAAATCTCAGAAACCCCTCCTTCTGATGGACAAAAATGGTGGGTCATCAAAGTCCCAACCGTTGGAAACTTGCGGGGAGTTCTCGTTACGGAATCCAAGGATGGGAGCCGGTACGGCTACTCGTTAAATGAAGTGCCTCCCTGCGATTCGGTGGATGTTTTGCCGACAAAGCAAACAATCAATCCCCCAAAAACCTCTTCTCTGACGTTGTGGCAGGGGATTTTCTACGGTTTTTTGGGCGGACTGATTCTCAATTTGATGCCATGTGTTTTTCCGGTCATTTCTCTCAAAATTTTTGGATTTGTTCGGCAGGCGGGTGAAAAGAGGAGGTCGATTTTTCACCACGGTTTGGCGTTTACCGCCGGCGTTTTTACTTGGTTTTTTGCTTTAGCGGCGGGGATTATTTTTCTTCAACGGCGGGGACATGAGGCCCTTTGGGCCTTCCAGTTCCAAAATCCAGCATTTATTTTTGTCATTTTGGCAATTGTATTTGTTTTTGCTTTAAACCTCCTGGGTGTCTTTGAAATCTATTTGCCGGGTTCAGCAACGACGCAGCTTGCTCGCTGGACGGAGCTGCAAGGACTCTCGGGCTCCTTTTTTCAAGGGATTTTCGCAACCTTACTTGCGACTCCCTGTACCGCGCCCTTTCTCGGCGCGGCCTTGGGGTTTGCCTTAAGCCAGGACACAACGGTCATTTTTTCGGTATTTGCCTCGATTGCCTTGGGACTGGCCTTACCCTATCTGTTGCTTTCCGCCCAAACCGGTTGGATGCGCTTCCTTCCTCGTCCCGGAGTGTGGATGGAACGGGTGAAGCAATTCATGGCTTTCCCGCTATTGGCAACGGCTGTGTGGCTGTTGATGATTTTGGGCAGTCAGCATGGACTTCCCGCAGTAGTTGCCGCGCTTGTTTTTCTTCTTTGTCTGGCATTTTGTTGTTGGCTGATCGGAGCTTTTGTACAGACGGGGATTATAGGCTGGGGACGGCGACTTTTGATGCTCGCCTTACTGGGAATCATTGCTGTGGTAGCATTTTTCACGTGGCCAACTCGGATGGATCCCCATGCCGCCGGAATCCTCTGGAGGCCGTATTCGAAGGCTGCGTTGCAGGAGGCACTGGATGCCGGAAAGCCCGTCTTTGTGGATTTCACAGCGGATTGGTGTCTGACTTGTAAATTCAATGAGAAGACCGCAATTGAGCGTCCGGCAGTGAGAGCGGTGTTTCGTGCACGGCACATCGTTGCTTTTAAAGCTGATTGGACGAAAAAAAACCCTGAAATTACCGAGGCTTTGCGATCTTTTGGTCGTGCGGGAGTGCCACTCTATGTGTTTTATCCTGCAGGAAAACAGGTTCCCCCTGTGATCTTACCGGAAATCCTGACTGAGTCGATTTTGTTGAAGAGCTTGTCCGTTAAATGAAAGCATATTCGAAAATCTCTCCCGAAACTGTCTCAATATTTTTAAGTTCCTTTGTTAACAGTGCCATAGGGCTTTCAAAAATGCAGGCGTTTTCGAATTCCGGAGGGGAAGATGTTGCAAAATAAAAATGGAGGTGCGTTTTGTTGGACGCGAATTGTTTCTAGCAAATGGGAGGACGCCTGGATGGAGCGGCTGAGAGGAACCGGAGATATTGTGGTCACAACTCTTACGGGCTCGCGAAGTGCTCGATTAGATGTGTATTGTACACAAAAAAGCGGAGAAGCGCTCCGCAAGCAATTCGGAGGGCGGATTTCTCGCGTGGACAGTTTGCGCTGGAAGGCAGCATTGGATAGGGTGCCAAACCCGATATCCATCCGCGGTAAACTTATTATTCACCAGCGGACTTCGTCCGACTCTTTTTCTAGATCCGATACTTCTTCGTCTACCACACCGAAATCTCTGAAACAGAGCAAGCTGATGGAGCCCCGGAAAAGAAACGGGAAAAGTCCCCGCAGCCTGTTTATTCCTGCGGAGATGGCATTTGGGAGCGGCTCGCATGTGACAACAGCTTCTTGTCTCAGAATGCTTTGCGACCTGGAATCCGTTCTGAGTCCCTCGTGGCGTATGCTCGATTTGGGAACAGGCAGCGGAATTTTGGCTCTGGGAGCTTGTGCGCTGGGTGCGGGTAAAGTTCTTGGAATAGACTTTGATCCTGTTGCCATTCGAATTGCCCGTCACAATTGGCTCCGCAATCGCGAAGGGCTAAAGCAGGCGCCACGTTTCGAAAATTTTGATGTGTCAAAAAAATTTCCTCCGGGTCGATATGAAGTGGTTTGCGCGAATCTGTTTGCTGATTTGTTGATAAAAATCGCACCACGGATCTTGCGGGCATTGAGTCCACGTGGCTGGTGGATATTCTCCGGGGTGCTTGTGGAGCAGATCTCCGAGGTGAGAGCCGCTATGAGGAAAGCTGGATTTGGTGAACCCACAATTCGGCGGGGTGGCAAATGGGTGGCGGGTATTGCCCAAAAACCGGATTGACGGAAGATTCTCATCGCATCTACGGTGTTTGTTTTTTAGGACATTTGGGCGTTTCAGGCCCCGTGTCTCAGAAAACTATAGCGAACCCTCTTTAAAATGATTATAGATTTGATGCGCCGCCTGGCTCCCGCCAAGTCGCCCCAAAGAGGCTGCGGGCTTTGCCCGGCAGTCTTCCCCGGCTGTTCCCACAGTTCGGTGTTGACCGGAATTTTTTCCTCGAAGCCACACGAAAACCAGTCCATCCGGCAACCACTGGATCTGCGGAAAAACGACAAAGGTGTGATCACTTCAAAGGTGTTTTGCTATAACTCATGAGAGCTAAAAGCTATTATTGAAACGCACCGCTACGATGCTAACCTTAAAAATTAACTCTGTCTCAAATGGATATTTCTACACGCGTCAAAGAACTTACTCCCTCTCTCACTCTTGCTATCGATAGCAAGGCCAAAACCATGAAAGCTGAAGGCATCGATATTTGCGGTTTTGGTGCTGGCGAACCGGATTTCGATACGCCTGAACATATTAAAGCCGCCGCTATCACCGCACTCGAAGAAGGTATGACCAAGTATACTCCGAGTTCAGGTATCTCAGAGTTGCGGCAGGCAATTTCAGATAAGCTCCTAGCTGACAACAAATTAGAGTACAAACCCAGCCAAATTATTGTGAGCAACGGCGCCAAGCACTCCTGTTATAACGCTATGATGGCCTGCATTGATGAGGGAGATGAGGTGATCGTTCCCGCTCCCTATTGGTTGAGTTATCCTGAAATGGTCCGTTTGGCAGGCGGAGTGCCGGTGATCGTGCAGACTAAAGAAGAAAACTCATGGAAAATCACTGCCGAGGAGTTTGAAAATGCAATGACTCCGAAGACAAAGATGATCATCATCAATTCTCCGGGCAATCCCACTGGGGTAGTCTATACTCGGGAAGAGCTGCGCGCCATCTCGGAAGTCGCTGCGGAAGAGGAGATCTACGTTCTCTCTGACGAAATCTATGAAAAACTGACGTACGACGGCGCCGAACATGTCAGTATCGCTTCCTTAACACCGGAAGCATACGACCTCACCATCACTATCAATGGATTCAGCAAGGCCTATGCTATGACCGGTTGGCGGATAGGTTATTTAGCTGCACCGGAACAAATCGCTCAGGTGGTGGACTCTATGCAGAGCCATAGCACTTCCAATCCCTGTTCCTTTGCGCAAAAGGGCGCGTTTGCCGCCCTCACCGGTAGCCAACAGTGCATTGCCGATATGCGGGAGGAATACAATCTCCGACGGGAGTATATGATCAGCCGGCTTTCCAATCTGAACCCAATTACGGCTGTAAGGCCTCAGGGGGCATTTTACATACTCGCAAATATTAGCAAACTCGGCCTAAAATCCGAAAATTTTGCTGACCGTCTGCTCAGTAAGGCGAATGTGGCGGTAGTACCAGGTATTGCTTTTGGGGATGATCGAACTGTTCGCCTGAGTTATGCCACTAGCATGGATATCATTAAAAAGGGGCTCGATCGGCTGGAAGAATTTTGTCATACTTTATAGAATGATCGGACTTGACTCCCCATGCACCCCGCGGAAATTCAGAAAGTTGGAGAGTTAACAAATCGATTCCGAGTCGCTGACGGAAGCCACTTTCGGATGAAGGATTCGGACCCGTCCGACACGGCTGGTATCCAATCCAAAGAAGAAGCGTCCCAATTGCTGGCCTCCGGAGTCCATCGCCTCAGCAAAATGCAAGAAAAACTTTATGCGCAAAATCGCTGGGCGCTTTTGCTCATTTTTCAAGCTCTCGATGCGGCAGGCAAAGACAGCACCATTAAACATGTGATGTCCGGTGTAAACCCGCAAGGCTGTCAGGTCTTTTCTTTCAAAGCCCCATCCTCTTTGGAATTAGGACATGATTTTTTATGGAGGACGACTGTAGCTTTACCGGAACGCGGACGCATCGGTATCTTCAATCGTAGTTATTACGAAGAAGTTCTGGTTGTTCGCGTCCATCCGGAGCTCCTCCAAAATCAGCGCATTCCGAAACCCTTAATTCATGAACGGATTTGGGAAGAACGATTTGAAGACATTAACGCCTTTGAACGCCATCTCTCGCGAAACGGAGTCGTGATCCTCAAATTTTTTCTGCATATCTCCAAAGGTGAACAGAAAAGGCGCTTCCTGAAGCGGTTGGAGGAACCGCATAAAAATTGGAAATTTTCCGC
>PSRL01000157.1 GCA_003176035.1 Verrucomicrobiota bacterium | reverse complement strand
AAGGAAGTGACGCTGGGAAGATGACATGTATCCAGGTATGAAGTCCTTTCGAACCCATGGTAAGTGCTGATCTTACGTAAATTGGCGGCATGGCGCGCACTCCCCCCTCCGTTGCAATGACCACTGACCAAAGAGTCCCCATGACAACAACGAATAACAAGGCCTGTTCAGTTTGGCCGAACCAAAGGAGCGCTACAGGGACCCAACAGATGCTAGGAAGCGTTTGGAGTCCTAACGCTAGCAACCCGATTGTATCATGGCAGCAGCGAAACCTTGCACTCAAGAAGCCCAACGGAATGCCAAAAGCTAATCCGGTTATGTAACCTAATACCAATCGGCGAAGGGTAACCAACGTGGCGCTCAATAAAGATCCGTCGTAAGTTGCTTGCCAGAGATACTCGACAATTTGTTCACACCTTGGAAACAAAACGGGCGAGAATTTACCCGATATGGCGATTGCTTCCCAAGCACCGATTAAAATAACAAAAAACAAAAGGGAAGTGAGCGAACGTTTCATTATTCCGCAACCTCATTTCTCTCAATATCAGTAAATCCCTTTAAAGTGGCCGTAATTTGCGAAGCATATTCGGCTAGAGAAACGCTATTAATATCCCGGGGCCGGGGGAGTGGAACCTTAAATTGCTGAGAGATCCGCCCTGGATTAGGAGAAAAGAGAATCACACGGTCGCCTAAACACACCGCCTCGCGCACGTTGTGGGTGACAAAAACTATGGTTTTTCTCCTAGCCCCCCAGATCCGCTGAATGTCTCCGTAGAGCTGTTCACGGGTGAGCGCATCCAGAGCTGCAAAAGGTTCGTCCATCAAAAGAACACGAGGATTAGGAGCTAATACGCGCGCAAACGCGACGCGCTGTTTCATCCCACCCGAAAGCTCATGAATATTGCTCTTTTCGACGTGTTCCAGGCCTACTAGCTGAAGGTAATACCGGGCAACTTCCAGGCGTTCCTTACCCGAAAGTCCAGGTTTGAGTTTCAGCCCAAAAAGAATGTTATCCAGGACATCGAGCCAGGGAAAAAGAGCGTGCTCCTGGAACATTACCATCCGATCGCGTCCCGGTCCGAGAATTGGTTCCCCATTAATGACGACTTCACCCGAGTCCGGCTTTTCGAGTCCCGCAATAATATTCAGCAGGGTGGATTTTCCGCAACCACTGGGACCGACAAGGCAAACAAATTCTCCCTCAGTGATGGAAAGCTGAATGTGTTCAAGCGCGATGGTGACTTGTTTCCGACTAAAAAATGTTTTGCAGATATCGCGCAATTCAATGCGATCGGGCAATATAGTTTCCAGTTCTCGTGCGAGGCTCATCGGTTTGTGGCCTTTAAAGGATCCTCAATGAATCGCGAAAGATCTCCGTGCGTCCTCGAAAGACCTGTTAAACGGGCATCGCGTACAAATTGCTCAAAGCTTTGAAGTTCGATTGCATTGTCAAAACGCAAGCGGGTCCAGGCGCGACGAATCAAGTCGATGGAGAGTTTTGTCCGCGTTCGCTGTGAAAGCTCATCGCAAATGCGTCTTTGAGCTTCGTCTGGATGGGCCTTGATCCAGTCCGTAAGCTCTCGATGGGCCATCAAAAATTTTCGAGCTACATCCGGTTTGGCTTTCAAAAAGTCAGCTCGAGCAATGAGAATGGTCTCTATGGAGTCTTTTGGAGTGTAGAGAATGTCTCCCTTTGCTTCGACTAGCAGTCGAGTAACCCAGGGCTCGACAGTCCATGCACCATCGATAGCTCCTCGGGAAAATTGGGCGAAAATGCTGGAATTATCCATTGGAATTACGCGGACATCGCCGCCAATAAGAGTCACCTTTAATCCTTGATTGATCAACCAAGCACGGCAAGCGACGTCCTGAGTATTCCCCAATTGAGGGGTGCAAATAATTTTGCCGCGAAGATCAGCTGCTGATTTCCAATCCGGATTTCGCACCACAAGCGCCTCTCCTCCGCGAACAGCACCTGAGAGGGCCCGAACTTCTTCTCCATTGGAACGAAGGTATGCATTAATGGCGGGACTGGGACCCACGTAGGTGAGGTCGATAGATTTTGCGAAAACAGCTTCCATTGCGGAGGGTCCCGCATTAAAAACAAACCATTCTATTTTTATATCCGTTCCCAATCGCTTCTCAAACCAACCTTTGCCCTCCCTGCTCATATTTGCAGCGACGAGCGCCTGAGAATGGCTAATGTTCGGGAAAAAGCCTACTCGCACTACTTCCTCTGTGAAGCCAAGGGAGGTACTGAGAAAAGCGAGCGCCATACAAAGCAATGTCCTACCGCAAAACTTGGAGGTTGGTTTCTTCATCGGCTCTTGCTCGCATATCGCTTGGAAACGGTCTATCGTCAATGACACAAACACGCTCCGTTGCGATAAAAAGCGATTTTAGTTATATCCGAGCGAGGCCATGCTTATGAAAGACAAAGTCGTCGTGCAAGTGCCCGGAACCACTGCAAATTTGGGCCCAGGCTTTGATTCACTGGGAATCGCTCTGAATATTCACAATCGTTTAATTATCAGGAGAGCCTCCATACCGACGGCTGACGCTATGATTGCCCAGGCGGGCGAAGCGTTTTTCAGCGCATCAAATGAAAAATCCTTTCCTTTTGCATGCGAGATCGATGGCAAAGTCCCCCCATCCCGTGGTCTGGGCAGTAGCGTCACCGTTCGTTTAGGAACCTTACTCGGCCTCAATCGCCTCACCTCCGAGGCTCTTTCGACAGAACAGCTTTACAAAATCTGCGCAAAGTTGGAGGGGCATCCAGACAACGCCGCACCAGCAACTTTCGGCGGATTTACCGTCACCCGAGGGGATTTTAAAATCCAAAGATTTGAAGTCCCCGCTCATCTTCACTTTGTCCTTCTCGTTCCGGATTTTGAGGTTCGGACCTCAGATGCCCGTGAGATTATGCCACATTCAGTTCCGCTGAAGGATGCAGCTTTTTCAGTGGCAAACGCCTCCTGGATCACCGCCGCTTTTGCGTCACAGCAATACGCAACGCTCCGTGGCGCGTTTAAGGACGGGCTCCACCAACCCTACCGCGCACGCCTTGTCCCATTTCTCGACGACACCATCCACGCAGCGGAGGCTGCCGGAGCGCTTGGGGGATGGCTAAGCGGTTCCGGATCAACGATCGCCTGCCTCACATTGGAATACCCGGACCGTGTGGCTGAAGCCATGCAAAAAACTGTGCCCGGAAGCAGTTCTGTTTTCGTAACTTCCGCGGACAATCAGGGTGCTTGTCTCATTTCTTAGAGCACTCTAGGCTCAGTCTCATATGAGACACTGGTTCGAAGCGCTGGAAACATTCGCTATCGATGTAATTTTAGAACGTCGCTATGGTCGGCGCGCCGACATTCTTCGGGGCATTCTCTGGATCTTTTCCAGCGTGACCAATCTCATCGTCCGGCTTCGCCTTCGCCTTTTTCAACAGAGAATTCTGCGTCCTCGCTCTATGGGATGCCTAGTCATCAGCGTGGGTAATCTCACGGTGGGCGGCACAGGAAAAACGCCTGTGGTGGAGATGTTGGCGCGCCAGCTCCATGCCGGCGGGAGAAAGGTCGCGATCCTCAGCCGGGGATACAAAAGCGTCCCAAGACCTTTTTTTCAAAGAATTTGGGATAAAATTTTTCGCCAAAAACAACTGTTCGCCCCCCGCATTGTTTCTGATGGCAAGTCGCTTCTTTTAGATTCTCGGACAGCTGGAGATGAGCCATTTATGCTGGCCAACAATTTAAAGGGGGTCGTTGTATTAGTTGATCGAGACCGTATTAAAAGCGGCCTTTTCGCCATTCAGCACTTTGGCGCAGATGTGTTGTTATTGGATGATGGGCTCCAATATCTGAAAATGCGACATGCCGTAGAAATCGTGCTAATCGATCGCGAAGCACCCTTTGGCAATGAGTTTCTTCTTCCTCGTGGAACCTTGCGAGAACCACCGGAACATTTGCGTCGTGCCACTCATATCCTCATCACTAAATGCAGAGGAGAAGATAATTCCATTCTCATTGACCGAATTCGTCAGCACAATCGAACTGCCGAAATCATCGAGTGCACTCATCGCCCGAGGCACATCACTAATCTCTGGACGGGAGAAATTAAGCCTCTGGAATTTTTGAATAATCTCGCTATCGGCTCGCTCTGCGGCATTGCGGTACCAGACAATTTCGTGAATTTTTTGAAGAAATTGGGAGCTAAGGTCGAATTATCCATAGCCTATGCTGATCATCACCGATACGCTTTGAAGGAAATAGAAACATTTGTACGACGGTGTAGTCGACGCGATATACAAGCTATCTTGACTACAGAAAAGGACGCCGTGCGCATTCCCCGCATCATCAATCCAAAAGTGCCGCTCTACTCAATGCGTGTGGAAATCCAAATCTTGCGCGGAGATGATAGCTGGCAAAAATTCATCAACCGGCTGACTTCTCCGCAACCATCTTTTTCTTTTTAAGACCCACTGATTTTGTCGGCTTCTTTCGGCAGCAAGTCCTAACGTCACCCCCCTCTTTTAACACCATTAATTACCGTCACATCTTGCCGCCCTATCATAATAAAAAATCGGATGCTGCTCCTAATAGCACCATTGCAGCAATTGCAACGCCAGCAGGAGAAGGCGCCATTGCCCTCGTACGCATTTCCGGCCCGGACGCATTGATCATTACCGCGCGGCTATTTGAAACGAGTCTGCCGGTTGAACAAATGCGATCCCGCCATCTCTATTTCGGTCGAATTATGGATGGTAAGATAGTGGTGGACGAGGGCCTGTGTGCTGTTTTTAGAGCGCCAGGGAGCTACACCGGAGAGGATTTAGCCGAAATCAGTTGTCACGGTGGGATTCTCGTTTCGTCTCGCGTTCTGCAAGTCGCATTGGACCTTGGAGCTCGCTTAGCTCTGCCGGGAGAATTTACCCAACGTGCCTTTCTCAATGAAAAAATGGATTTGACTCAAGCGGAAGCCGTAATGGATCTGATCCGAGCACAGACACCCCTCGCCCTTCGAGCCGCTGCCCTCCAATTGGAGGGAGCCATCGGTCGTGAAACGGAGGCGGCCCGCGCCGAACTGCTCAATATCCTTGCCCACATCGAGGCTTTTATCGATTTTCCTGAGGAAGGCATTGATCCGGATACTGGAATCGTCCTCTTAAAAAGAATTGTGGAAGTTCGAAAACGATTGGAGGTCCTCCTCGCCACAGCGGACGAAGGTCGCCTGCTTCGCGACGGAGCGCGAATCGCAATCTGCGGAGAACCAAATGCCGGAAAATCCAGTCTTCTCAATCGGCTGCTTGGTTTTGAACGTGCAATCGTGAGTCATATCCCCGGCACAACACGCGATACGCTTGAAGAAAGTGCGAGTTTGGAAGGAATTCCGGTACATTTCATAGATACCGCCGGGATTCGAGAGACCAACGACCCCATTGAATTAGAGGGAGTTCGGCGTGCTCTTCTGGCAGCGGAGAGAGCCGCCGTCATTCTTCATGTTATCGATGCATCCCAACCGTTACCGCCCCTGCCTCCAGGTCTGCCCAAAGACAAGGTCCATCGAGTCTGGAATAAGATAGATTTACTTTCCGTACCGTTTGTCGCTCCGCCTGAAGACACCGCGATTTCTTGCCTCAGCGGCATCGGCATTCCGACATTAGTCTCACGAATCCTTGAGTGGGCAGGTCGCCCGAGTGACTGCGGGCAGTTCGCCGCAATCAATGCTCGGCATCAATCTTGTCTAAAACGAGGCTGTGCGGCATTGGAAAGAGCTGAGCAGGAGCTGAAAGTTGGAGCTGAGCTTGCGGCTCTCGACCTTCGCTTAGCGTTGGATGCGCTTGGAGAAATTGTCGGCGTCATAGACAACGAGCAAATCTTGAGTTCCATCTTCAGCAGCTTTTGCATAGGCAAATAATCGTGGATTCATACCGTTTTTTACTTCGACAGGTTCTTTTCCGGCTAGATGCAGAAGTCGCTCATGATCTAGTTCTTAAGTGCCTTTCATGCCGCCCGATTTGGAGTTGCTCCGAGCGATTCCTGTCTCCGCCTCCCTCTGTTCCGTTTTCTCTTTTCAACCTTCATTTTCGGAATCCCGTCGGCCTTGCGGCAGGCATGGACAAGGATGGAGTGGCTTTGGAAGCTTGGGAAAAATTGGGCTTTGGGTTTGTGGAAGTGGGCACAGTCACCGCCCTTCCACAGCTCGGCAATCCCAAACCTCGGCTTTTTCGGTTCCCTGAATTAGGCGCACTGATCAATCGCATGGGCTTCAATAACAACGGCGCTCGCAGTCTTGCACAGCGCATGGAAGCTCTGCAAAACTCCGGAAAACGGCCAGGCATCCCTATCGGAATCAATATCGGCAAATCAAGGGTCATTCCTTTGGAGTCCGCCCATTCCGATTATTTGGAGAGTTTTCGACTTCTTTATCAACACGGCGATTACATTGTCTTAAATGTCAGTTCCCCCAATACACCTGGCCTCCGCGATCTCCAACATGTTGAATCCTTGGCTAAAATTCTCGGAACACTTCGTGATTGGGAGGGAGGCAATGCTTCTAAACCATTGCTTCTGAAAATAGCGCCGGATTTAGCTCCGAAAGAAATCACAGATATTGCAAGCCTTTGTGAAAAAGAGCAACTTGCCGGTATTATTGCAACCAACACCACTTTGGATCACTCTGCTCTGCGTTCGAACCATCACGACGAAATAGGTGGTTTAAGCGGCAGGCCTTTGCAAGAAAAGTCCACAGCGGTGATCCGACAACTTCGAGACGTCACACACCTTCCTATCGTCGGGTGCGGTGGCATTTTTAGTAGCGCCAATGCAAATGAAAAATTTCAGGCAGGAGCTAATTTAGTGCAAATCTATACCGGCTTCATTTACCGTGGCCCGGCTCTCATTCGCGAAATTTGCTCCGGCTTACCCTATTCATGTTGTGGAAACTCCTTGACGCAATAAATACGGGCGATTTTTTAAAAATCCGATAGTTTTCTTTTATGACAAACTGGAAATCCTTCCCTCTCACATTGGGCCACTCCCCGGATCCCGATGATGCCTTTATGTTTTATGCAATGGCCGAAGGGAAGATCGATCTTCGAGGGTATCGATTTGAACACATCCTTCAGGATATTCAAACGCTAAACGAACGAGCTCTCCGTGGAGAACTTCATATCTCAGCTGTTTCTATTCACGCATGTGCGTTCATCACGAACCAGTACGCTCTTTTGTCCAGCGGTGCGAGTATGGGGGATGGCTATGGTCCCATGTTTGTAACCTCTGAAGACGCGAATTTACCTAATTTGTCTGACTGGGAAATGTGTCGAAAATGGCTCTCAAGCAAACGCATTGCCATCCCAGGCCGAATGACTACGGCATATCTGGTCGCTCGGATCTTTCTCGGGGACTTCGATTACCTTATCACTCCCTTTGATGCAATTTTCTCGGCAGTGAGCAGTGGAGAAGCCGATGTTGGTCTCATCATCCACGAGGGTCAATTAACTTATCAGAAGGAGGGCTTTACTAAGGTTCTTGATCTTGGCGAATGGTGGAAAGCCCGGACTCAACTCCCTCTTCCTTTAGGCGGAAATGTCATTCGCAAAGATATTTCCCCATCGGCCCGAAAAGATATCTCTGAAATCTTAAAGGAAAGTATCCAATATGGACTGAAATATCGAAAGCCAGCTGTCGCCCACAGTATGGCCCATGCTCGGGGAATGGATGCCTTTCTTGCTGACAAGTTTATCGGTATGTATGTAAATGCCTACACGCTTGATTACGGTAAGGTGGGACGTCAAGCGGTGCAAAGACTGCTTTCGGAGGCCCATGAGAATGGGTTGATCCCTTCCGCGACCTGCGTCAGCTTCCAATAGTTTCTTGCGGCCCCCCCACGCACCTCAAACGAGGACATCTTCGCTGGTCAGCAATTGCCCCAAATTGATACCGATTGTTACTGGTACCAGAGCGGCAAACTTTCAGCTAGAGCGTTTATTAGCTAAAGCGCAAAAACTCAAAATGAGCATGCCTTTGAGGCTCTTTTCCTCCCAGGTATGTTGCAATTGCAAGATAGAGTCCATCCGGCAGTCACCGGATAGCCCTCTCTACCGGATTCTTTTGAGATCTTAGAGCCAACGAGGTCTTTTCCTGGTATAGTTTCCTACAGGTTTTCGGAATGGACCTTAGTCACCGATGTGCCGACTTATTTGAGAAGCTCCGCCGGCAAACAACGTGTTTTTGTTCAACGGCTCCCAAAAAAGCCATCAAGGGCCAGCCGTCCTATGACTTATATCTCAGCCGTTTCTTGTGACGGTTTTGCTTCATGCGCTTGCGACGCTTATGCTTAGCAATTTTACTCTTTCTTTTCTTCTTAAGCGAACCCATGTGACTCTTTTCAGGAAAGTTTCTTTGTCCCTATCCGTTTTATTGCGGCTATAACAACATTTATTCTAGTAGACGACTTTATTCAGCGGATATTCTATAATTCCCTCTGCTCCAAGTACCTTTAACTGTGGAAGAATTTCTCGGACCACCCGTTCTTCAATTACGGTCTCTACCGCAACCCAGTCGGTCTGAGCCAGAGGCGAAACTGTAGGATTTCTTAGCGAGGGCAATGCCTCAAGCAAATTTTTTAAATTTGCTGAAGGAAGGTTCATTTTTATCCCGACTAGATCCCGAGCGTTGAGCGCCCCTTTAAGCAAAAGGGCGAGGCATTGCAATTTTTTACGTTTCCAATCGTTTTGCCAGACACTTTCGTTGACTATCAAAATTGGATAGGATTCTAAAACTGTTTCGATAATTCGCAGATTATTAGCACGTAAGGAAGAGCCTGTTTCAGTAATCTCCACGATAGCGTCTACCAAATCAGGCACTTTTACTTCAGTGGCCCCCCAGGAAAATTCGATGTGAGCGTTGATACTGTGTTTCTTGAAAAAACTTTTGGTGAGTTCCACTGCTTCAGTTGCTATCCGCTTTCCTTCCAAGTCCTGAACGCAATGCAAGGGCGAATCATTGGAAACGGCTAAAACCCACCGGGTGGGGCTGGAGGTCGCTTTGCTGTACGGAAGGGATTCGACTTCTATGACCTTGGAATTATTTTCGAGCATCCAATCTCGTCCCGTGACCCCACAGTCCAAATAACCGTGCTCGACATAGCGGCTAATTTCCTGTGCCCGAAGCATACGAATTTCGAGTTCGGGATCATTCACCGCGGGACGATACGAGCGACTGCTCCCGGAAATGATAAATCCTGCCTTTGCAAAGAGCTGCAGTGTTGCTTCCATCAAACTTCCCGAAGGAAGGCCCACCCGGAGCTTTTTCATGTCATTTTCCATAAATGCAATTGTGACGAATTACTTTCGACACTCCTGTGAGTCAATGTCCCGATGCTTGGCATCTCTTCGTTGGCGGTATTTTTTTATGAATCCGAGAGTCAAAAAATAAGAAATGAGCGATAGAGGAACCCCAAAGATCGCCGATCCCAGTAACATAGGCCATCCGACAGTCAAAAAAGTCGTCCACTTAAACACATCGACCAATTTTACATGACGCAAACCCAATTGTGACGGAAATCGGTGATGATACACAAAATACCCGACGTCGTATTGAAGCGTCAGGACAATAGGATAAAGAGGAAGCATGATGTCATGCAAAGTAACCGCAATAACAGCCGAGACCGGGCTGCAACGAAAGATCCACGCGAGAACCAACGCCAATACAGTCTTCAGCCCAAACAAGGGCGAGAAACCAAAAAAGATTCCGATCGCAACACCACCTGCGATAGCATGAGGGGGGTCATGGAGGCTGATAAGCCGCTTCGCAAGGTCTATGATATGTTGCCAAAATCTTTTTATCATGAAAAGAATACTGTCCCTATTTGCAATAGCCTCCAGAGCATGAAACATTGAATTTCTCTCTTGAAAAGCTACTTTTATTACAAACGCGATGTTAGCAAAAAAAAGCAACTTGTTGGTGAGCTCACCAGAAGATTTATTAACTAACTAGTTACATGTTGCAAGAAATTGCCATGGGGCTGTCGGTCTATTTGACAGCATATGCAACCATTTAATTCATAAATATTCTAGAACCATTTTTTGCTCGCAGGGTTTTTAAAAGTTCGTAACGGAATTACCCTACTGTTCATTTAAAATGAAAAGCGCCACAATGGACCCTCGTGAAATAAAGCGCAATCGCACGGTCAGCAGAAGGTCCGTACTCTCCCGCTGGCTTCCTTTAGCTTTGGTGATCTCTTTGATGGCTCATATTGCGTTCTTGTGGTGGACCCGTGGCATTTCCTGGCATGGGGCTCTGACTTCCCCGCTTGGCCCTTCCCCGCCGGTCCGCCCTTTCCGTCTGGTTAAGTCACCTCATACTTCGCCAGCGGAGAATACCCAAAAATCGGCGCCCTTGGGGCAGCCTTTAGCGTTGCCTATCGAGAAAATGCAACCTAACCCAGAAATAGGAACCTTACCGTCACAGCGCTCGGCCACTCCGCCAAAAATCAATGCGGCGCTTCTTCAAGAAAAACCAGGGGCCGTGGGCAGTGCGCTGGAACCGACCGTGCAACACTTAATATCAGAAGGCATCCGCAAGGCGGACCAAAAGCTGGATTCGTTTCCGGAGCAACTTTTTCAACCAGAATCATCAACGCAGCCTGTCGCTGAGCTTCCCAACCCAAAAGAAGCCGGTGGGGGGGCCGCACTTGCAAGCGCGGGCCGCCGTCCCGGATCGATGCCAAAAGGTTTTTCGAATCTCGATGATTTGCTTTCGCAAACGGGGCCGCTAAGATCCGATACGGCTCCGATTTTAATGCCGACTGATCTGCTTTTTGATTATGACAATGCTGAGTTGCGTTCTCGTGCGGTCGACAGTCTCCGCAAATTGGGAACGCTGATCCAACGTAATCCCCAAGCAACATTTAATATCGAAGGTCATACTGACAGCTTCGGTTCAGATCAGTATAATACTGACCTTAGCCTCCGACGTGCGGAGGCGGTGAAAGCTTGGCTAGTTCAAGTGATGGGAATCAGTCCAGGTCGAATCGAAACCAGGGGTTATGGAAAAACCCGCTTACTTGCCCCCGCCTCTGGCACCATCGAACAACAACAAATTAATAGACGCGTCGAAATTATTATCCATGTCCCAAAACAATAACTTCCCTCCTCCCAATTCCCACGCGTTTAGAGAGTAGGAGACACCTCTTCATGCCAACCCTTTGGCCTTCTGAAAACCCAATCCGCATGAAGAATCGTCCGGTTTGGCATGAATTTTAAAGCCATTACGCTACCAGCAATAGCAAATGAGCTTGCCTCTGAATTGAAGAGGCAAGGAGGCAATTTTCTCAATACATTTAAGGAATTTCGTAAGCTGATGGACAACCGCTTGCGCCTCCAACACCAGAACGGCGGCGGAGGCAAAGAAATCGCCCGTCACCGCGCCGATCTCATGGATTTGCTACTCCGAGAGCTTTTGGGAGTTATTTCGAAGCAAACCGGCGTGCGACTTGAAGGCTTGGTGGTTGCTGCTTTCGGGGGATATGGCCGCCGTGAAATGAATCCGTTTAGCGACGTGGACGTGATGTTCATCCATCAATCCCGGCCCACCCAGCCGCTCGATTGGCAAGAAGTCGTTCGCCGAACGCTTGTTACGTTGTGGGATCTGGGATTTCAGGTGGGGCACTCGGTCCGGTCTCTTGCTCAAGCTATTGAGCAGGCTAATGCGGATTTGGTAATTAAAACTTCGATGTTAGAATGCCGGTTTTTGACCGGAGACCACAAGGTGTTCAATGAGTTTACCGCTCTCTTTAAAGAACAGTGTGTACTGGGCCGGGAAGCGGAATATTTTGCCTGGCGCGCAGCGAAACAGTTCGAACTTCGTAATAAGTTCGGAGCGAGCGTATTCATGCAGGAACCCAATGTCAAATCCGGTTGCGGCGGACTCCGCGACTACCATAATTTACTTTGGAACAGCTATTTCAAGGAAGGTATCTCAAGTACAGCCAAGCTGGTTGAAAAGCGGATCTTGCGGAGTCCCGAACGTGCTCTCCTTGAAAAGGGTTACGACTTTTTGCTCCGCGTCCGCACGGAGCTGCATTATTTAAATGGCAGACCACAGGATCAGCTCACGCTGCGGCTTCAAGGGCAGGCTGCCGCTGCTTTCCATTATCCGCAACAGAATATTCTACGTCGCTGCGAGGCTTTTATGCGGGACTATTACCAGAATGCGAGAAATGTTCATTTGATCACACATACCGCCCTGGCTCGCATGAAATTGGTTGGCTCCTCGACAGACGGCGGGCTTCTTTCACTTTTTATCCGCAGAAGCGTGATGCATTTTGATGGGTTCTTCGCTCGTGAGGGACTGATATATCCGGACTCCAAAAACGTCCTAAAGGAAGATCCGGCTCGAATTCTGCAGGTTTTTCAACATGCACAAGTGCGACAATTGGAATTCAGTGAGGAGCTGAGAGACCTCATTCGCCGTCGGCTTTCTCTAATAAACCGCACTTTTCAATATGCGAAAAAATCTCGAGAAATTTTTCTTGCCATCCTTTCTCGCAAGGGAGAGGTGGGTCGTATCTTACGTCTCATGCATGATCTGGGCGTGCTGGGAAAGTTTATTCCGGAATTCGGCCACTTGACCTGCTTAGTACAGCATGAATTCTACCACCGCTATACCGCCGACGAGCACACGCTAGTCTGCATTGAAAAGTTGGATCGCGTGTTGTTTTCGGATCTGCAAAAGCTAGCTGGATATCGAGCTCTTTTCCGGAAAATCGAAGATCCCTCGATTCTTTATCTGAGCATTCTTCTCCATGACACCGGAAAGGCTGCTAACACTCGGCATCACGAGGAAGTCAGCACGGAATTAGCGGCTCAAGTTGCGCGACGATTTCAACTTTCACCGGACCGTCGGCGGATGCTGGTT
>PSRL01000081.1 GCA_003176035.1 Verrucomicrobiota bacterium | reverse complement strand
GGAATCGGACATTTTATCTGGTATCCCGCAGGTCGGCATGGCCCATTTGAGGAGAGTTTTCCCGAGCTGATCTTATTTTTAAGACGTCATGGCGCATCCGTACCCAATTGGCTGTTGGAAAGCCAGTCCTGCCCTTGGAAGACCCGGCGAGAATTTTTAGCGGATTTTGAGAGTCAAAAAATGCGTTCGCTGCGCAATTTCCTAGCTAATACGGTCCCTCTGCAAAGTCGATTTCTGGCCGAGCGGTTGGAAAATGCCTTACCTAAAATGCTAAGGGCGGTACCGACAACCCAGCGCAAGCGGGTGGAATCAAATTTTTATCGGGTAGCGGCAAGGCCCTCCGGTATGTATGCGTTGATCGATTATGTAAACTTTAAGGGAGAGGGGACCCTTCCGACCGAGCGCTATGCAGGGCAGGGGTGGGGACTGCTTCAAGTCCTACAAGGGATGCGAGATGGGCCTGCGGTCCAGGAGTTTTCCAAATCGGCCAAACGCGTTCTCGAGCTGCGTGTCCGCAATTCTCCCCCTGTACGTCAGGAAAAACGTTGGTTGCCCGGATGGTTGGACCGGGTGGACTCCTACCGAAGGGGGCTGTCTTCCTCATGACCAATGAAGATTTCTGTGACGTATTGGAAAACATCGGTCGGCTTCTGGAGCTAAAGGGCGAGAATCCGTTTAAAATTCGGGCCTATGCCAGGGCGTCCCAAGCGCTTGCTTCCGCTCCCTTGACGATTGCTACGGCAACCGAAGAGCAATTGAAGGAAATTGACGGTGTGGGGGAAGCGATCGCCGAGAAATTATGCGAACTGGCGCAAAATGGACGTCTTGAATACTACGAAAAGCTGCGCGAGGAATTCCCACCGAACATTCTGACGCTCTTCCGAGTACCTGGTCTGGGTTCAAAAAAGATTAAGGCTTTGTACGATGCATTGAAGGTGGATTCTTTCGAATCGTTAGAAAACGTATGCCGTAATGGGGAACTAGCTGCCTTGCCAGGGTTTGGAGAAACAACGGCCCGAAAACTTCTTCGAGCTCTGGAAGAAATGCGCCAAAATGCCTCCCGTTTTCTCGCTTCGTGGGCTCTCCCTCTTGCTGAAACACTTCTTGAAGATCTTAAAAAGATGAAAGAAGTGGCTCTGGCCTCCTCTGCGGGAAGTTTGCGCCGAGGAAATGAGCTAGTGGGCGATATCGATTTTATTGTGGCAGGCAAGCCAGCGGAGCGAATTATCACGCACTTTTCCGTCCATCCCCTGGTAGAGAGCATTATTGCTAAGGGAAAAACCAAATGCAGCGTTGTACTCAAGGGAGGGATTCAGGCGGACTTACGAGTGGTCAGCACCCAAGAATACCCATTTGCACTTGTTTACTTCACGGGAAATAAGGAGCACAATGTGCGTTTGCGCTCGCGGGCGCTGGAGAAGGGATGGTCATTGAATGAATATAACTTCACCCCCACTCAAAGGCTAAAAGAACCGCTGCCTCAAGTGACCAAAGAAGCCGATGTTTATTCCGCTCTCGGTTACCATTTCATCCCGCCTGAACTGCGGGAGGATCGGGGCGAATTGGCAATCGCTGCTCTGAGAAAAATTCCCCGGCTAGTGGAGCTCAACCAAATCCAAGGGACATTTCACTGTCATACCACAGAAAGCGACGGCGATGCGACATTGGCACAAATGGCTGCAGCCGCGATCAATTGGGGATGGGAGTATCTGGGAATTGCCGATCACAGCAAAGGTGCCGTTCAAGCCCGCGGGCTCGATGAAAAGCGTCTGCTAGCGCAACAAAAGGCCATTGAAAAAATGAATGCGGAACTCGGAGAATTCCGCCTTTTTGCGGGCACGGAATGCGACATCCGTCGTGATGGGAGCTTGGACTTTTCCGATGAGGTCCTGAGTTCGCTTGACTACGTTGTAGCCTCCGTCCATTCATCTTTTTCTCTGCCGGAAGCGGAAATGACCAAACGCTTGATTCGGGCGCTCTCAAATCCATATGTTACGATGTTGGGGCATATCACCGGCCGAATTTTGCTTGCTCGTTCACCTTATGCCGTAGACATTCCTGCGGTCATTGACGCCGCTGCGGCTACAGGCACTTGGATAGAATTGAATGCCACTCCGGAAAGGCTGGACATGGAGTGGCGCTGGTGGCCCATGGCTTGTGAAAAAGGGGTAAAGTGTGTAATCAATCCGGATGCCCACTCTGTCAAGGGGTTGCAAAATCTTTCTTTTGGGATTCGCAGCGCCCGCAAGGGCGGTCTCACACACAAAGATGTCGTAAATTGCCTTCCCCTCTCGCAGTTGATTCCAGCCTTAAAAGCTAAACGGTCGCGTTAATAATGGGAACGTTTGACTGGCCAATTGATGTATTGACAGGAGGGAATAATGCTCTACCCTAAATCACCCTGCAAATCTTAAGGGGGAGCCAGCTGCCCTATTGTAAATCAATGAATAGCCAAATACTCGAAGAAGCTGCTAAGGTGGAACCGGAAATTCCGGTATTAATCAACATTATCTCGAAGCGAATTCGTCAGTTGAATGCCGGTAGTCGTCCCATGGTGGAGGTACATCCTCGAATGGGATTAGCCGATATTGCCCTGGCAGAGGTTGCGGCCGGCAGGCTAAAAGCAGCTGAAAATCATTCCCCTGAAAATCCAGCGGAATTTTAAAAAATCACCTGCCTTCCACAAACCGGAAAACTACCCAGAAATTGGCCGTGACGTTTGGGTGATTGGCTTGTTTCGTGTGAAGGGAAGAGAGATTCGCATTCATGGAGATTGCCACTAATCGCAAAGCCTTCAGAGATTATGCGATTTTGGATAAAATTGAATCGGGCATTGTCTTAGTAGGCACTGAAGTGAAGTCCATTCGGCTGGGCCTGGTCAGTCTTCAAGCGGCTTACGCTAAAGTGGAAAATTCCGAAGTTTTTCTCTACGACTTGGATATTCAACCCTACGAACGAGCCAGTCATGAACAACACGCACCCAAGCGGAAACGGAAATTGCTTCTCCATGCTCGCGAAATTGGCAAGCTCTTTGCCGAAATTTCCGTAAAGGGGCGCACACTCATTCCTCTGCGACTTTACTGGAAGAAGGGGCACGTCAAGGTGGAGTTGGGAATCGGGAAGGGCAAGGCCTCCTATGATAAGCGAGAAGATCTTAAGAAAAAGGCGACGCAACGTGACACCGAGAGAGAGCTGGCTCGCGGATCATATCGGCATGGAGGATAGGCAACTTCTTGTTTCATCCGATATAGCGAAAGGGCTATAAAATGATTTCGACGGCGATGCGCCAGGCTTCTTCCTAGGTTTGGAAATGTTCCGGAGCTATAGCGGAACCCCTATGAAATGAGAGCAACTTTGCGGGGCTTTTTCCTCAGCCAACGTTGCAAAAGCAAGGCCATATCATGGATAAGACCTTGCTTTTGCGCCGCGTCCGAAGAAAAAATACCATCCGAATTTGTGATCATTTTATAGGGGTTTCGCTATATTCGCTATGACACCGCTTCGAAACGGAATAAGATAAGCCTTGAATGAGCAAAAGCAAATACGACGTTGCCATCATTGGGGGCGGCTATTGTGGCACCATGGTAGCCATTCATCTGCTTGAGGCCAATCGGGGACTACGTATTGCTTTAATTGAGCGGGGCAAGCAAGTGGGGCGAGGGGTAGCTTACGGCACCACAGATAGCAAGCATTTGCTCAATGTTCGGGCATGCGAAATGGGAGCGTATCCTGAGGATGTAAAAGGGTTTTATCGCTGGCTAGAGGCTCATCCGCAAAATGCTGCTGTGGCCGGCATGAAAGTTCGCCCCGATGCTTTTGTTCCCAGATTGGTGTTTGGTGATTATTTACAAGATCTTCTGCGAAAAGCACGGGAGAGTTCGGCTGGCCTCGATGTCATCCATGAGGAGATAGAGGATCTCGAACGCCTGGAAGGAAAAGAGTTTCGGCTGACGGGAAAAAAAGGAATTAGCCTTACGGCAACTCAGGTGGTGCTGGCATTTGGAAATTTTCCACCAAGCAAAATCAAACAAGGTGGTCAGCGCGACGATTGTCTTTGGTTGAGTGATGATCCCTATTCCACCGAAGTCTGCGCGGAACTGGCGAAACCGGGGGACGTTCTGATTATTGGTACGGGTCTGACCAGCCTGGACGTGATGTTAACCGTTGCCCCGCTAAAATTGGAAGGAGTTATGCATTTTTTGTCCCGCAGTGGACGCTTTCCCCAACCGCACAAGAAATACCTTCCGTATCCACCCTTCTTGGATTCCAATCACCTTCCCCAAACCTGCCGCCAGTTGTTGCATCTCGTTCACCAAGAATTGAGAGCCGCCGCAGTCAAAGGTTTTGACTGGCGTGCGGTCATTGATTCTCTTCGCCCGTTTAACCAAGCTATCTGGAAGACTCTGAACCACACCGAACGAAAACGCTTTTTACGGCATCTTCGCAGCATTTGGGATACCCATCGACACCGCTGCGCACCTGAAATTATGGAGACAAAAGAGCGGCTTGAAGCTCAGGGGAGGGTGGTCGCGCACCGCGGACATATTTTGGGGTATCGATGGGTGGGAGACCGTGTGGAGGTGGACTACCGTCCTAGCGGAACGCGGGAGAAAAAAACCTTGTTGGTACGCCGAGTTCTCAGTTGCGCGGGCCCGCAATCCGATTACCACCAGTTGGAGAATACTCTGGTACGCAGTCTCCTGAACCGAAATCTTTTGGCGCCCGATCCACTCCGCATGGGGGCTGCTACCTGCGAAGGAGAACAGGTTTGCGATAAGGCAGGCAAACCCATTCCCCATCTTTATACTCTTGGCAGTTCCCAAAAAGGTCGTCTCTATGAATCGATTGCCGTGCCAGAGCTTCGCTCCCAAGCAGCTGCTCTATCGAAACGTATTTTAGCCGCCGGACTTCCTAGGTTTTAGGAGATGGTGCCTCTGGCGCACGGCTGCCTAAGTGCTTCGCTATCATCTGGAGTAAAAAAGTGTTCTCCGATCCATATTCATTTCAATGTTCTCTCGCTATAAGTTGTGAGAAAGGATGTTTTAAAAAAATCCGTTGTTGCAACAGAGCGAGGACCTCTCTTTTATGATGCGTATGTCGCGACCGATTTCGGACACTGCCTATACGGAGACGGGTTCAGTCCGACACCGGATTTTGGTAGCTACTCGTAATTGTCACAAGTTAAGGGAATTTGCCGAGTTATGTGGCCCAAATTTTGAAGTTTGCGGGATGGAGAGTATTTCCGGGGTCCCTCAAATAGAGGAAAGCGGAGAGACATTCGAATCCAATGCACTTATAAAGGCTGAGTTTGCTTCTAATTTTTTTTCTCACTGGGTGTTAGCGGATGACTCCGGGTTAGAAGTGGATGCTTTACGAGGAGCGCCAGGGGTTTTATCCGCTCGCTTTGCCGGTGAAAAAGCCACCGATGCGGAAAACCGCAGACTGCTTTTAAGGCGGTTAGAAAAATTAGGTGTCCGTGGTAAACATCGGACAGCACGATTTCGTTGCGCTCTGGCCTTAGCAAAAAGTGGCAAGGCCGTTCTCAGCGCCTCAGGAACGGTAGAAGGTATTATTGTGGAAAGTGAAACCGGAATGGCGGGATTCGGTTATGATCCCATTTTTCGACCGGTGGGTTATTCTAAAACCTTTGCTGAACTTGCCTCTGAAATTAAAAATGAAATCAGCCACCGCGGACGGGCCCTGCGCGAGCTTCAACGTGCTTGGGTTAAGCTTTTTTAATAAGCACGTTGATTTCCGGCATCCCTTGGGCTATTCTTAGAATATTTATTAAATCAGGTTACGGCCGTTAGAAAACAAAAGAGATAAAAGATGATCCGGCAGCCGTGGGACCGCCACCATTCCTTTTCTTGCCTAAACTCAGTTCATAAATGCTCTGAAACGCCATGGTCTCCATAAAAAGCGGCTGCGCTGCTCTGTCCAAATTGGATCTCGAAGCACTTACAGCAAAAGTTCTGGCCGGCGAACGCATTTCGCCAGAGGAGGCTCTTGCTCTTTATCGTCTTCCTATGAACTTTTTGGGCATGCTTGCTGATGTCCGAAAGCGGCAAGCGCAAGGGAAAGTTCGTAGCGCTTCCGAGAAGGAGATCGTCACCTATATCGTAGATCGCAATATCAATTACACAAATATTTGCAACGTGTACTGCAAGTTTTGTGCCTTTTACCGCACTGAAAAGAACCCTGATTCCTATGTTCTCTCTATTGAGGAAATTGATAAGAAACTGGATGAATTGTCCGAGGTAGGCGGGGTCCAGGTTTTATTACAGGGAGGACATCATCCAAAGCTGGGCATCAATTATTATCTCAATCTTCTTTCCCACATCCGGCAAAAATATCCTCACATCAATGTTCACGGTTTTAGTCCGCCGGAATTCGTCCATTTCTCGCAGGTATTTGGAATGCCGCTAAAAGAGGTGCTTTTTTGTTTCCGAGAAGCTGGACTGGGTTCAATTCCGGGTGGCGGGGGAGAAATTCTAGTTGATCGCGTGAGAAATCGCATTGCTCCATTGAAGTGTAATTCCGACCAATGGCTCAATGTAATGCGTACTGCCCATGAGATGGGCTTACGCTCGAGCGCAACCATGATGTTTGGTCACGTGGAAACAGTGGAAGAAAGGATTCAACACTTGCAGCGACTGCGAGATTTGCAGGATGCAACGAATGGTTTTACCGCATTCATTTGCTGGACATTCCAACCAGATAACACAAAACTTCGCGCTGAGCCGGTTGGCGCGGCGGAGTATCTCCGTATGCAGGCGCTTTCCCGCATCTTTCTCGACAATTTTGTAAACTTGCAGAGCTCCTGGGTCACGCAAGGCCCTCAGATCGGCCAAATTTCCCTGAAATATGGAGCAAACGACTTCGGAAGTGTTATGATGGAAGAAAATGTGGTGAGCAGCGCAGGAACCACTTTCCGTCTCTCAAAAGAAGATATCGAGCAGCTGATTCGCGCCGCGGGTTACGAACCACGACGTCGAAATACGTGGTACGGCTTGCTCAATTAGCAATTGAATGTCTCCTCAATCCGCTCGCCTTTTATTTGCCGCTACCGAACAAAGCGCTGATATTCTTTACGCCACTAGATTTTTCGCACCAGACCCGTTTATTTATCTTTTTTATGGTGGCAAAAGTTATGTGATTTTGAGCGATCTGGAAGTAGATCGCGGCCGAAGGGAGGCGCAAGTCGATGAAGTCATTGCCTATAGCGAACTTGCTGCCGTAGCGCGTGCAAACTTGCCGAGCCAAGGCGGTAAGATGAGCGAAGCAAATGTGCTGGCATTTTACTTGAAAAAGCAGGGGATTTCTCAGGTGGAAGTGCCCGCAAATTTTCCACTTTCTTTTGCTGACATTTTGCGACACGGACGCATCGAAGTGCGATGGATACCCGATCCATTTTGGCCGAAACGCGAAATAAAGAGTGCGCAAGAAATCCAAGATCTCCGGAGTGCTTTGAGAATGACTGAGAGAGCCATGGAACGAGCTTTCGAAGTCCTGCGAGCCGCTAAAATTGGAAAAGGCGGTGTTCTCCACTGGGGCAATCATCAATTGACGTCTGAAAAATTACGAACTGAAATTGAGACATGTATTGTGAGCCAGGGAGGTCTGGCCTCTCGCACCATCGTTGCCGGTGGTCAACAGGCAATTGATCCGCATGAACAAGGCAGCGGCCCTTTGTGTGCTCACCAGTTAATCATACTGGATATTTTTCCCCGACACATGGCTTCCGGATATTTCGGAGATATGACGCGCACCGTGGTGCGAGGACACGCTACGGATGCCCAACGGCACCTTTGGGAGATTTGTTTGGAAGGTCAAAGACGGGCATTTTCTCAAATCCGACCCCGAGCAAGCGGCAAAACTATTCAGAACGACCTGAAAACATTTTTTGCACAAAATGGGTATCCTACCGAACAACGCGCCGGCAGATGGACCGGATTTTTTCACGGCGCCGGTCACGGCTTGGGTCTCGATCTCCACGAGTATCCTCGGTTTGCAGCAACGCGATTTCGAGCCAATCAGGTACTTACCCTGGAGCCCGGGATTTATGTACCGGATCTCGGCGGGGTCCGGCACGAGGATGTGCTGCTAGTAACAAGTACGGGGAGTGAATTTCTCACTTCTTTGCCCAAACCGCTGGAACTTTGAGTTACTGGGAAGGGGCTCCCACCCGTAATTATTTATTTAATAATGCTCCAGGTTTGGGGAGAGAGGTTCTGTAGTTGGAGAGCAAACTCCTGAGGCGCGCTTTTTGTGGTGCCATTGAACAAAATAGTGTAAAAATTGTCTCACCTCTGTAGGTTAGAACAACTTAAATTATTTTGCGACCCCATGAATTCACACTCCTTATTACTCTATGGCTTTTTGATTGGTATCCCTTTGATCCTTGGCCTCTATGCTCAAATGAAGGTTTCCGGAGCATTTTCGCGCTGGAAAGAGGTGCCAGTTGCTTCAGGGATGACGGGAGCTGATGCAGCTCGCAAGATTTTAAGTGCTGCGGGAATTCATGATGTGGAAGTTGCCTCTATTGATACCATGTTGGGTGACCATTACGATCCATCCAGCAAAAAATTGTGTCTTTCTCCGGATGTTTATGACGGTGCTTCCGTTGCTGCCGTAGGGATTGCAGCACATGAAACAGGCCATGCCATTCAGGATGCGCGGAGATATGCCCCTCTTCACCTACGCATGGCAATTGTGCCCATCACCCAATTCGCCTCTCAATTGTTGCCATTTGTGATTTTGGGCGGATTCTTTTTTCATTTTACCGGCCTAATTACCCTTGGAGCTATTTGTTATCTCATCCTGACAATTTTTCAGCTCATCACATTGCCCGTTGAGTTTGATGCTTCCAGGCGGGCTAAAGTGATTCTTCAACAGATGGGAATTGTGGGGACACGTGAGGAAACAAGCGGTGTAAATGATGTTCTTGATTCAGCAGCACTGACTTACGTGGCAGCATTTGTCGCCTCTTTGGGAAACTTGATTTATCTCTTATTACTGCGACGCTCGTCTGAGGAGTGAGAAGCAGTGTCATCGTATTCTTTTATCAAACCCTGTGTGCTCACCATTGGGGGATCTGATTGCAGCTGTGGCGCCGGCATTCAGGCTGATTTGAAAACCATTAGCTCTCAGGGCGGGTACGGTCTGACTGCTCTGACCTGCGTAGTTGCGGAAGTACCCGATCAGGTGGCAGAAATCAAACCGTTGCCACTTTCGCTCATCGTCCGGCAAATTGAGCTTCTGTTTGAGGCGTTTCCCATAAAAGCTATAAAAACGGGGCTTCTCTATTCTTCAGCAATAGTGAAGGCAGTTGCAAAAACTTTAACTCATTTTTCTGCAACTCAGAAGGTTCCTCTGGTCGTTGATCCGGTGATGAATGCTTCAACCGGAACCACTTTGATCAATTCACCGATTGTCTCAGCATATCAGAAACATCTCATTCCTTTGACAACTGTGATGACCCCTAATCTAGATGAATTATCGGCCTTTTCAAATCGCACAATTACGACATATGCGGATATGAGACGAGCAGGACATGAACTCGCCAAAAAATGGGGTATCGCCTTACTCCTGAAAGGAGGCCATCTCCGCGACAATATGGCTCGTGATTTGCTCGTGACTTCATCGGAAAGCGAATGGGAATATGCCTCCCCCTTTCAGCCCGAGAGCTCCCTACACGGTACGGGCTGTACATTCTCAGCTGCGATTGCTACGTACCTAGCTCTAGGGAACCCTCTGGAGCAGGCCGTCGGGATTGCTAAGGATTTTATGGATCTTGTAATCAGTTCGCATCTCGATTGGAAACGGACAAAAGCTTTGGAACACTTTCCAAATCATTAGGGCATCTGCATTTAGGCGCCCTATTGTACACAAAAAGGGGAAGTCGTAGATCAAAAGGGCGGCAGCCTCATGGCAATTTCTTGCAACCTGCGACATGTGGGTTAATAAATACTCTGAAGTTTCCAGCGAAACACCTCTAAAGCGATTTTAGGAGCAGGCGAAACCAGGCCATCCGGCAACCACCGCCTCTCGGAGAGAACAAAAAAAGACAAAGGCGGGATTATTTTTAGAGGCATTTTGCTGCAGTTCACGAAAAAGCAATTTTCAACCGACACTTTCCAAAGGCGGCAAATCAGCAGCATGGTGTGTGTATGATGACATCTCAAAAGCGAATATTGGTGATAGGTTCAGGAGGGCGGGAACATGCTCTTGTGTGGAAACTCTCACAATCTCCGCGCGTGAGCAAAATTTATTGTGCGCCAGGCAATTCCGGCACAGCAACACTAGCCACTAATGTGGAGATCAAGGCTAATGCCTTAGAATCTCTCAAAGATTTTGCCCTAGCCAAACAAATTGATTTCACCGTGGTTGGTCCTGATGATCCATTAGCCGCCGGAATTGTGGATCTGTTTCGTTTGAATGGACTGCGGATATTTGGTCCTACAGCCCACGCGGCACGCTTGGAATCCTCTAAAAGCTTCGCCAAGGATTTCATGATGCGACATGGGATTCCCTGTGCCCAGTCCCGCGTTTTTTCCGATAGCAAAGAAGCTCGAAGTTATTGTGATTCCGCTACGTATCCACTGGTCGTTAAGGCAGACGGTTTGGCCTTAGGGAAGGGCGTAATGATTGTCGAAGATGCTCGCAGAGCTCGGGATGCTATTTATAAGCTCATGGATGAGAGAATCTTAGGCTCCGCGGGATCGACGGTTGTGCTCGAGGAATTTTTGGAAGGTACCGAATGTTCGATGCACGCATTAATCGATGGAGATTCTATTCTGGTTTTTCCGGATGCGAAGGATCACAAGCGAATTTTCGATGGGGATTTAGGGCCTAATACAGGAGGGATGGGGGCAGTCAGTCCGTGTCCCGCTTTAGACGATACCTTGCGCCAACAAGTGAGAACCGAAATCCTGGAACGCTTTCTCAAGGGGCTACGAGCCGATGGCATTCACTTTAATGGCATGTTCTTTCCCGGCCTCATGTTGACAGCAAACGGTCCTAAGGTGCTTGAGTTTAACTGCCGATTTGGGGACCCGGAAACCCAAGCCCTTCTCCGCCGACTCAAAAGCGATCTTCTTGATTTGTTAGAAGCCTGCGAACAAGGCTGCTTGGCTTCCATAAAGCCGGCTTGGGACGAACGCGCCGCCGTATCTTTGGTGCTAGCTTCGGGCGGATATCCGGGAAATTATCAAAAAGGAAAGGAGATCACAGGAATCGATCGAGCGTCGAAGATTGACGATGTTGTCATTTTTCATGCGGGCACCACATACGAGGGAGGCAGACTTGCGACAAATGGAGGGCGGGTCCTCTCGGTGACAGCAATGGGTGCGCAGATTTCTGATGCAATTGAAGCAGCCTACCAAGCTGCGGATTGTATACAATTCGAGAACCAGCAAAGGCGCAATGATTTGGCTGAACGTTGTACGACGAGATGGTAAGGGAAGTGGGAGAGGATCATACCTGAGCTCTTGACGAACTCGATGAATCTTTGTGACTGCAGACACCGTAGTAGCCTGACCATTTGTGAATTAAATGGTTGCATATTGTCGCCAGCAACTGTGAGTTAATCAATGTCCCGACAGCCGCCGTTTTTCGAATTTCTGCTCAGAGCTACTTTTAGCTGGTTTTTGACTGGATACGGAGCTGACTATCAGTGAAATTTTGACTCTATGAAATTTTTCGAGGGCTGTTCAGCCTTGATCACCGGAGCCTCGTCCGGCTTGGGTGAGGAGTTTGCATATCAGTTGGCGCCCTTAGCGAAAACTCTCATCCTTGTCGCACGGAGAAGCGATCGTTTGGAAGCTTTGAGAGCCAATTTATTAGCTCAGCATCCCGCTTGTTCCGTTGTCACCTGCTCCGTGGATCTCGCCCAGGAAACCGAGCGGGAACGCCTCGCGCTTTGGCTCCAAGAACAGGAGCTTTCCATAAATTTTTTGATAAACAACGCCGGGTTGGGAGATCATGGAGAGTTTGCTACGGCGCAGTGGCCGCGCGTGCGAGCCATGTTGGACATCAACATTGCGGCTTTGACGCATTTAATTCAGCTTTTGTTACCCACTCTGCTTCGCACAACGCGAGCGGCTGTTTTGAATGTCAGTTCCGTAGCAGGTTTTTTTCCGCTGCCAAATATGGCTGTCTATGCCGCCACCAAAGCTTATGTAACCAGTTTTTCGGAGGCCTTAGCAATGGAACTCCGTCCTCAAGGAATTACCGTGACAGCGCTCTGTCCCGGTCCTGTACCAACAGGTTTTTTTGAGGTTGCGGCAAGACCCTACGAAGAGCCGCGGACCCCGCATTCCCATTCCATGCCGGCATTTGTGTCCACTCCTCGGCAG
>PSRL01000151.1 GCA_003176035.1 Verrucomicrobiota bacterium | reverse complement strand
CCCCTCCTCCCCCCCCCCCCTCTCCAACTCAGGCGGCACCTGCTCCTTCCACGCCACCACCCTCAGGCTCCCGAATCAAAGCTTCGCCATTGGCAAAAAAAATAGCTGCTCAGTCGCAGGTGGATCTTGCCCGTATTTCGGGCACCGGGCCTGGTGGCCGCATCGTTGCTCGGGATGTTCGCAATGTACAAACAGCCGGCTCCGTAAATGCCGCAACCGCCGCTGTTCCTGTGACAGCAGGCCCCCCGCCCACCCCCGTCCCTACAGACATCCCGCATAGCCAGATTGAATTGACAGGGATGCGACGGACTATTGCATCCCGATTATTGGAAAGCAAAACCAGAATCCCTCATTTCTATATCCAAATTGAGGTCGATGCAGGCAAGCTTGTGCAAGTGCGCAAGCAGCTGAACGAAATTGCGGAAACCACTGGCGGGCCAAAGATTACCATCAACGATTTCATTTTATTTGCCACGGCACGCGCTGCCGTCGCTCAGCCCAAAGTGAATGCCGCCTTTACCGAAAAGGCTATCATCCAATACAATTCGGTGAACCTAGCCGTGGCCGTTGCCATTGAAGACGGTCTTGTCACACCGGTGATCCGCGATGCGCAGCATCTCTCCCTCAGTCAAATGAGCGCCGCAGTCAAGGACCTGGCCGGACGCGCTCGCAACAAAAAACTCAAACCTGATGAGTATCAAGGCGGCACGCTCACGGTTTCCAACCTTGGAGCATACGGCATCGAGAATTTTTTTGCGATCATCAATCCTCCGCAATCGGTAATTCTCGGCGTTGGAGCCCTCGTGAAAAAACCAGTGGTAAATGCTCAAGACCAAATCGTCGTAGGCCACCGAATGGCTATTTCATTAAGCTGTGATCATCGAGTCGTTGACGGCGCCGTGGGAGCTGAATTTCTCGGCACTATTCGCAAATTTCTCGAGACACCTGAATCATTACTTTTCTAACCCCAACCCACATTCCCACATGGCTTACGATCTTATTGTTATTGGAGGAGGACCTGCCGGCTATGTCGGCGCGATTCGAGCTGCTCAACTTGGCAAAAAAGTTGCCTGCGTTGAATCTGACCGCGCTGGCGGCACCTGTCTCAACTGGGGCTGCATCCCGACAAAGTCCCTCCTTCGCAATGCGGAACTGTATCAGACGCTTTGCACGCACGGACAAGAATTTGGTCTGAAATTTGAAAATCTTTCCTTCGATTGGGAAAAGATTATCGGGCGCAGTAGAAAAGTCTCAGATAGATTGGCTGGCGGCATTGAGCTTCTTTTCAAAAAAAATAAGATCGATTACATCCGGGGAGAGGCTTCCATACCCAAAACCGGCACAGTCGAAGTCGCCGGTAAAGATGGCAAAAAACAAACCTTGGAAGCCGCTAAACTTCTGGTTGCTACCGGCGTCGTGAGCCGGGAGATGCCCGGCCTTGCTTTCAACAATCAGACTGTGATTGGAAGTAAGCAGGCCATGGTATTAGCGCAACAGCCCAAGAAAATTATTATTATTGGCGCAGGAGCGATCGGAATCGAATTTGCCTACTTCTTTAATACATTCGGCACTAAAGTGACTGTCGTCGAGATGATGCCGAATATCCTCCCTGTCGAGGATACTGATATTAGCATCGCCTTGGAAAAATCCCTTACCAAACAGGGCATTCGACTCCTTACAGGCACCAAAGTGGAAAAATCCGAAGCAAACGAGAATGGGGTGAGGATCACCGTTTCCGGGAAAGCGAGCGAAACTCTGGAAGCGCCCATAGCCTTAGTGGCTATCGGGGTCTCTCCTCTCCTGCCCTCAGGGATTCCATTCGATCTCGATCAAAGAGGTTATCTCAAGACGAATGACCGATACGAAACCAATGTAAAAGGAATCTATGGAGCTGGCGATATTATCGGTCCACCCTGGCTAGCCCACGTAGCTAGCTACGAAGCCGTTCAAGCTGTGGAAGGAATGTTTGGAGTTGGGAAACCTAAAAAAGTGTCAGTGTTTCCGGGTTGCACCTACTGCCATCCTCAAGTTGCCAGCGTGGGGCTCACAGAACGAGCCGCCAAAGAGAAAGGCCTCAAATTCAAAGTCGGAAAATTTCCTTTCCTTGCCAGTGGAAAAGCGCTTGCGGTTGGAGAGAGCGAAGGTTTTGTAAAACTCATTTTCGGGGAACCGCATGGCGAATTGCTTGGGGCCCACATCTTGGGCGCAGATGCAACAGAGTTAATCGCCGAACTTGGCCTCGCAATTACTCTTGAGGCAACCTTCGATGAAATTAACGCAACTATTCATGCCCACCCGACCCTCAGTGAAGCAGTAAAAGAAGCCACGGAAGCTTCCCACGGCGTTGCTATTCATATCTAGAGCCTTACGCTTCGCCAGTCGAAGCGTTGCAAGAAACTGTCCTGAGTTTGTGGGATTTTTGCACCAACTCATTAATGACGGCGCTCTCGCGAAAGGTCCAATGATTACGAATTTGATGCGCTTGGCTCTCGCCAAGTTCTTCTGATTCACAAACAGACTGGTTTGCTGATTCCTATAGATGCGAATTAGAGCTAGACCGGCTTAGTACAAGACAAAAGATGACTCGAAACAATCAAATAGCTGTTGTCCATGGAGGCGCCCCATTTGACGAGGTGACTCAGATCACTTTTCGTAATCACGCCGAATATGCGCTGAAACACGGCTACCTCTTGCAAGAATTGCGATTCAATCCGAAACAGCCGCAAAACAAGCTCTCCATGCTCTATCAAATGCTTCAAAATCTCGAAATCCATCGGGCCTTCTGGATAGATTCCAATGCTATCTTCACGAATCCGAAGCTCCGCTTAACAGAATATTTGCCTGCCGGAAAAGTGGTCATGTCCTACGACATTTTTGGCCCCAGCACCGATTGCTTATGGCTGGAAAATACTCCGGAAGTCCGCCGCTTGCTCTGGGCGGCATCATGTGTCAGCGTGCTGCTTTTTAGGGAAGAAAGCACCGAAATATATCCTATTGACCGACGAGGGCTTCGCTATGTCTCTCTTCATCCGCCTTATCACCAGCTCTTCACCTATGTGGAGCAAACCGTCATGAGATCCCAATTAAATGAATATTATTCGGACGGCCGACCGGATGATGGCTTTGGGCAGTGGCAACCAGGTGATTTTATTTTGCATGTTGGAGGTCTTCACTCAACAATGAAGGTCTCCATTCTACAAGACATGCTAAATCTTTCCTCAAAGATTTCTGAATAGCACATGGACCTCAGAAACGATCAGATTGCCATTGTCCACGCATTCTCCGAGAATTTGCAAAATCTTGCCGACGTCACTTTCCCAAATCATGTGGAGTATGCTTCCAAACATGGTTATGTCGTAAAAACAAAAGAGATCGTCTATCCATGGGACAGCCCGTGGGAGAAAATCCAAATCATCCAAGAGGTGTTAGCTGACCCTAATATCCGTAAGGTTCTTTGGATAGATGCGGATGCTATTTTTACGAACATGGAGCTTCCCCTCACCCAACATTTACCTGATGGGAAAATAGTCATAACCTGCGATGCTTTTGGGCCGAACGCAGGGATTCTCTGGCTAACAAATTGTCCCGAAGTGCGTCGTCTTCTTCAGGCTGTAACAATGGTGCGCCCGATGTTTAGGGCTAGTCCATGGAATGAACAAACCGCTCTTCGCCATCTTTTCCTCCATCCCCCTTACGATAAATTGGTAACTTATGTGGAGCAGCGTCAGATGAATGCTTATTTTTGCGAATATTCTCCCTCGCTGCTGGGACCGCCTCCAAATGACATTGGCAAGTGGCAGCCAGGAGACTTCATTTTGCATCGGCCTGGGATCGATAATAAGGTCCGAATTAAAGACTTTAAAAAAGTTCTTTCTGACATTCAGGCATCCTCGTTGGATTGAGGAATGATGTCCCCCCACTCCAGTAAATATTTACAAATAGAGGAGGTTGTGGTAATCACCCACTGAGGTTAGTACCTATCCTAAAACCGAGGAAGATCCGTAATTCTCATAAATGAGCACATGAGAATTGTTATTACAGGCGCAAATGGCTATATTGGGAAGCGTTTAATTGCAGCCCTCGGAGGACAAGGACATGAACTTTATTGCTGCGTTCGAGATAAAGCCCGCTTTCATCCCTTCCCTGCTGAAGAGTCTCTTCACCCCATAGAAATTGACTTCCTCCTGGGATACCATTGCCCTGATTTTCCCCGGAATGTGGATGTGGCATTTTATCTCATTCATTCGATGAGTCAGACCGTCGGGAAATTTGCTGAGGCGGAAAGTCGCGCAGCTAAAAATTTCCTACACCTCATTGAAAAGACAAATTGTCGGCAGATCATTTACCTCAGTGGAATTGTCAATCAGGAACAACTTTCTCCGCATCTTTCTTCGCGCTATCATGTCGAGCGCATCCTCAGAGCAAGCCGAATTCCAGTGACTGTTTTACGTGCGGGAATTATTGTGGGTTCAGGAGGGGCCTCCTTTGAAATCATTCGGGATCTAGTCGAAAAGCTGCCGATCATGATTGCCCCTCGATGGATCCAAACGCGATGTCAACCTATTGCCATCAGCAATGTCATTGAATTTCTGACAAAGCTGGTCTTAAGAGAAACAGCCTTCGATCACGATTTTGACATTAGTGGTCCTGAAGTGCTCACTTATCGGGAAATGCTCCTTCAATATGCGGAGGTGAGAAAACTCAAGCGCTGGATTATTACCCTTCCGATTTTGACACCCCGCCTTTCTTCCTACTGGCTTTACTTTATCACTTCCACTTCTTATGCTTTGGCTGTAAATCTGATAGAGAGCATGAAGGTAGACGTCGTTGCACGAAAAAATACCTTAGCCAAGGAACTTGGGATTACTTTAATTCCTTACAAACGGGCTCTTGAAATAGCCTTGGAAAAAATCGAGCGCAATAATGTGTTGAGCAGTTGGAAGGATGCCCTGGGTCCTTTTAATACAAAATTTGCCCGTAGCGAGCAAGGCAGCGTGCCGCAGCACGGCTGTTTCCGCGAGGTTTGTGTGCATGATATTGACGGCATGGCGGAGACTATTTGGGCACGTATTTCCAATATTGGCGGCACGAATGGCTGGTATTATGCAAATTGGCTATGGTCGCTGCGTGGCTTTTTAGACAAATTAGTGGGTGGTGTCGGGTTGAATCGAGGCAGAACGCACAGGCAGGGATTCCAAGCGGGCGATTCGATAGATTTTTGGCGAGTACTCATTGCGGAGAAAGAGGCTAAGCGTGTGGTATTGTTTGCAGAGATGAAGTTGCCGGGGGAGGCATGGCTGGAGTTCAAGATCCTCACTGAGAAAAATCAGGACCGCTTTGTACAAACGGCCGTCTTTCGTCCCAAAGGAGTCTTTGGGAGACTTTACTGGTATCTGTTATTACCGATACACCATTATATTTTCCAAGGAATGGCCCGTGCGATTGTTAAAGTGAACCAAAAGACACAGCCTCGTGACAGCAACAAAGAGGGAAATTAAGGGAAAGGCATCCGGATTCGTGTAGAGCCGCAAAATCAGTTTATAATAATGTTATGAAAGCTCCTTGGGGTATTCACTGGTTTCGGCGCGATCTTCGAATAGTAGGCAATACCGCCCTTCAGGAAAATTTAAACCAAACCCAGGGGAGAACGGTAGCGCTCTTTTGTTTTGACTCGAAATTTCTGGCTCGCTCCGACTTTTCTCATAATCGCTTTGCTTTCTTCCTTCAAACCCTTCGTGCCTTGAAGGAGGATTTGAAACAACGGGGAGGCGATTTGCTGGTGATAAATTGCATAGTTCAAGAAGCTTTCCCTCGGCTGCTCAATTACTGGAAACGAAAAGCAATAGCAGCTCCTTCTCTGGTGACTTGGGGAAGGGACTATGAGCCGTTTGCTAGAGCACGAGATGCGCAAATCGAAAAAATATTAAAAGACTTCGGCATAGCCGCCCACCATTACCGAGATCACCTTTTATTCGAACCTCATGAAATCCTCAAAAACCAGCATCCCGAGCGCTTTTATCAAGTTTACACTCCCTACAGCAAAAAATGGCTTGACGCCTTAAAAAGTCCCACTGGTCGGGAAAGAATTCGAATAGGCACCAGGGATCAGCATCATGCTGTGAAAAATGATCGCGCTCCTCATTTATTTAAGATGAGATGGGCGAATCTCCGGAAATCCGATTTCCCATTTGCAGATGCTCTTGAGAAATTCATCCGGGACAATCACAAACACGTAACGGTCTCCATCCCGGAAGCAGGATATTCCGCCGCCAATGAAAAACTCAGGCAATTTAAATCAAGGATTGCTCGCTATCATGAGGATCGCAATCTCCCTGCTCTTGAGGGAACCTCAGGGCTTTCTCCTTATTTTAAAAATGGAAGTTTAACAGGCTCCCAGGCAATCTCATTCCTGAGACTGAGCAATCTCCATTGCGAAACCGAGGATGGGCCAAGCACGTTTCTAAAAGAACTAATTTGGCGGGAGTTCTATTATTCCATCCTCTATCACAAACCAGAGGTGGAACATCAGAGCTTTTTACCTCAATACGAGAACCTCGTATGGAAAAATAATCGAAGTTGGTTTCGGCGGTGGAAAGAAGGGACAACCGGCTTCCCCATTGTGGATGCCGGAATGCGAGAACTGGTAACAACCGGAAGAATGCACAACAGGGTGCGAATGATTGTAGCCTCATTCTTAACCAAGGATCTCTTGATTGATTGGCGTTGGGGCGAGAATTATTTTATGAAGCAACTCCTAGATGGGGACCTCGCTGCCAACAACGGTGGGTGGCAATGGGCCGCATCTACGGGGTGCGACCCTCAGCCGTACTTTCGCATTTTTAACCCCTGGCTCCAAAGCCGCAAATATGATCCGCAGGGAAAATACATCAAAACCTTTCTGCCTGAGCTTCGAGAGGCCCCAGTTGAAGTCCTTCATCAAGCCACTGCCGACCGAAGCCAATGGCATTACCCCTCCCCCATCGTAAATCACGTCGTCCAGGCAGATCATGCAATTCATTTCTATAAACAAACGGCTCGCGCCTCCAAGAGGATTTATTAATTATAACAAAAGAACGTATCCGTCAGAGTAAAGCGTTTATTAAATAAATACTTTACCTAGAGAAGGCTAGTATTTTTTACGCCAATTCATTAAAGTGGAAGCAAGAGAGAGTGGACCCAAGCGAGGGTGGCTTTGTCGATACAAAGGAGCTTATTGGCAGCTCAGAACGTCATGAGGAGGGACGGCGCGCACCTTTGCATGCACTTTGGAGGGATCTAATTCTTCAGTAGGAGGGAGAAGTGCGCTCCAGACTCCACTGAAGAGCGCAGCCTGTTCCAGGGGTCCGATAGCAATAGAAATGTCCGCCTTATCCTAATACAAAGGGATTATTGCGCGAGGGTTGAGTCGTAATCCAGATGCTCTTGACTTGTAGATACTCCTCGATGGCCCGCATGCCCCCTTCGCGGCCAACGCCACTCTGCTTATAGCCCCCAAAAGGAGTTGTACAACTGGTAGCCCGGTAATTGTTGACCCAAATGGTTCCAGCCTGCAAGCGATCCACACAGTAAAAGGCTCGATGGAGGTCTTGCGTCCACACGCCCGCAGCGAGTCCGAATTTGATGTCATTCGCAATCTGCAAAGCTTCATCCTCATTTTTGAATTTGAGGATGCACAATACAGGTCCAAAAATTTCCTCCTGGGCAATCTTCATATCATTGCGTACTCCAACAAAAATTGTAGGCGCAATAAATTGTCCTTGCCCATAGTTAGGTCCGGAGAGTGCATGGCCTCCTAGTATGCAGCGCGCTCCTTCTGCCTTGCCAATTTCGATATACTGCAAAATACGTTCCCACTGAGGTCGTGTAACGATTGGGCCAATTTGAGTCTCATATTGAGAAGGGTCTCCAATCCGAGCTTGTCCTACGACTTCAACAAGGCGTTTAACGAAGGTGTCATGAATTGTATCCTGTAGAAGAAGTCGCGACCCAGCTATACAAGTTTGGCCTGCGGCGGCGAAAATTCCTGCTATCACACCTTTGACCGCCTCATCAAAATCAGCATCATCGAAAACGATGTTCGGGGATTTTCCACCCAGCTCGAGTGTGACCTTCTTAAAATTAGAAGCGGCTGATTCATTGATGCGTTGTCCGGCAACGCCTCC
>PSRL01000115.1 GCA_003176035.1 Verrucomicrobiota bacterium | reverse complement strand
CATTCCCGCCGCTACGCGGGCGATCACTTCCTCGCGAGTACCACCCTCGAATTTGTTGCCGAACACTCGCACGTTAGGCGCACCGAGCGCTTGCGCTAGATCGATGAAGCGCTTGCCATCCGCAATCCCTTGCGCCCGTTTTGTAGTGTCGGCAATATGCAATTCCGTGGAACTGCTGACGCAAGCGATCTTGATTCCGCGGCCCGCGATTTCCTTCTTTGTTTGCTCGATGCGATCCGGCGCAAACTCCGGGCGTGAAGGCAGGTCCAGCGTGCCCATTAGCCCCCGCAATTCGACGGCTGCAAACCCGTTCGTTTGCGCAAACTCTAGGATTTTCGACAGCTCCCATTTCGGGCTGCCTAACGTCGAAAACGCCAGCGGGAGTCTTTCTGCCTTCGCGGTCCAGGCAAAGCGGCTGGCAACCAGGGCCGCAGCGCCACTCGCGACAAATTCTCTTCGTGCAATTCTCATGGATGCCTCGGACCTTCTACGCTTCACGCCGTACTAGTCACTTACAAATGGAAACTGCTCTCATGATACGCTCGAATTTTCACAGGAGGTCCTTTTGCAGCGTCGTGAAGTGCTGAAACTGCTCGTCGCCGGATCGGCTTTCTCCACGCTCTCTCCTTCCCTCCTCGCCGCCTGCCGCGAAATCCACGCCGGCCTCGCCGAGTCGAAATCATTGAAGGTGCTATCCGCTCATCAGGACGCCACTGTGACCGCCATGGCCGAATTGATCCTGCCTCGGACCGACACGCCCGGGGCGAAAGACACCAGTGTAGATCTGTTTATCGACCGAATTCTCGCTGACTGGTGTACGGACGCCGAACGAGAGCACTTCCTCGCAGGACTCGCGAATGTGGACGCTCAGACGCAGTCGCGCTTCCAAGCAAGTTTTGTCGATGCTTCCGTCGCACAACAAAGTGAAATTCTTCACACGCTCGGCCGGGAACTCGCTGACGCTGTCTCGGCAGTCGCCAGAGGGCCGCGTGGGAATCGAGGTTCAGCGCCCGAGCCGGAGGAGAACTTCTACCTGCAATTCCGCAAACTCACATTAACCGGCTATTTCACTTCAGAGGCGGGCTTCACGCAGCAACTCCGCCAGGAAATTGTTCCAGGGCGCTTCGATAGCTGCGCCCCGATTCAGTCCGCCGCTCCTGGGAAAGGTTCCTGATCATGGCGCCGGCGAAATTCGACGCCATCGTTATCGGCTCAGGGATCACCGGCGGCTGGGCCGCGAAAGAACTTACGGAAAAAGGGCTGCGCACGCTGGTGCTGGAAGCTGGCCGGCCCATAACTCCCGACAAAGACTATGTGGAGCACGTTCCGTCCTGGGAGATGCCCTACCGGGGCATGAAAGATCGGAAAAAATTAGAAAAAGAACAACCCATACAAAGCCTCTGTTACGCCTGCGAAGAAGTGAATTCGGATTTCTTTGTGAAAGACACGGAGCATCCCTACACCACGGCCGCGAACAAGCCCTTCTGGTGGATTCGCGGGAGGCAAGTAGGCGGCCGGTCAATCCTCTGGGGCCGGCAGTCATATCGCTGGAGCGATCTCGACTTCACCGCGAATCTTCGCGATGGGATTGCCGTGGATTGGCCGATCCGCTACGCCGATCTCGCCCCGTGGTACGCCTACGTGGAAGAGTTCATCGGAGTTTCGGGCGAAGCGATCGGCCTGGCTCAGCTTCCCGATGGCAAATTCCTGCCACCGATGGAGCTGACCTGCGCGGAAAAAACGGTGAAGGAAGCCGTGGCGAAATCGTTTGGGCGTGAGCGCGTGCTCACCATCGGGCGAGTTGCTGTACTGACTCAGGATCATAACGGCCGAGCCGCCTGCCATTACTGCGGCCCATGTCACCGTGGCTGCATTTCACTCTCCTACTTCAGTAGCGTCAATGCCACACTGCCCGCAGCCGAAAAAACCGGACGGCTAACCCTGCGGCCGTTCAGCACAGTACACAGCTTGATCTTTGATTCGAAAACGCGGCGCATTTCCGGCGTGCGCGTGATTGATACGAATTCGCGCGCAGCACTGGAATTCAACGCACCCCTCGTCTTTCTCTGCGCCTCGACCCTGGAATCCGCGCGCATCCTCCTCAACTCGGCAACACCCGAGTTCCCTGATGGCCTCGGCAACTCTTCCGGCGAGGTCGGCCACAATCTTATGGACCACATCAAAGCCGGAGGAGCGCGGGGCGTCATTCCCGGTCACGAAAAAATGCGCACCATCGGCTCGCGTCCGAATATCGCGTACATGCCCCGCTTCCGCAATGTGAAAGACAAACAGCGCGATTTCATCCGTGGCTACGGCATGCAGGCCTACTCGTTCCAGGACGGCTGGCGCCGTGGTGCGATGGAAATCGATTTCGGGGCGGATTTCAAGCGCCGCATGAGCGATCCCGGCCCGTGGAACTTCATCTTTGAGGGCTACGGCGAATGCTTGCCGAGGCATGACAATTTCGTGGAAATCGACAAGAACACCGTCGATGCCTGGGGTATTCCTTGCCTGAAAATTCACTGCGCGTTCGGCGAAAACGAATTGGCCCTCCGGAAGGACGCTTCCCTGACTGCCGCTGAAATGCTTTCGGCGGCGGGCGCTAGAGAGATTCAGCCCTTCCGCGACACGGACCCTCCCGGGTTCTCCATCCACGAGATGGGCACCGCGAGGATGGGCCGCGATCCCAAAACATCAGTACTGAATTCCTGGAACCAGTCGCACGATATCAAGAATCTTTTCATAACGGACGGAGCTTGCATGACATCGTCCGGTTGCGCGAATCCCTCGCTCACCTACATGGCCCTTACAGCGCGCGCTTGCGATTACGCCGTAAATCAGTTAAAACGCGGCGAGCTGTAATTTGGAGTGCGAGAGCTCTGCTCTCGCTTTTGAGGTGCCAACATGGCCGACAACGTTCTGACTCGCCGGAAATTCCTCACGGATTCTGCAACGGTCGTAGCCGCTTCAACCGTTCTCCCAGCTTCGAGCTACGCGCGAATTGTCGGCGCAAACGATCGCGTCCGCGTTGGAATTGTCGGCTTCTCCGACCGCTTCCGTTCAAGCCTGCTCCCCGCTTTTTTGCAGCACTCCAAAGAACTCAACTTCGAGATCGTCGCCCTCTCCGACATCTGGACGATGCGCCGCGATGCCGGCAAAGCGCACCTCGACAAACTCACTGGCGGCTCTCTGGCGGCCGTTCGCAATAACGACGAACTTTACGATCGCAAGGATGTGGACGCAGTCATCATCTCCACCGCCGACTTCCAGCACGCGCTGCACGGCGTCGAAGCGGTCCGCGCGGGACGCGATGCCTACGTCGAAAAGCCACTGGCCCACACCATGGAAAACGCCCATGCCATTCGCAAAGCCGTTCTTGATTCCGGCAAGATCGTGCAGATTGGCACGCAACGCCGCAGCTCGCCCGTTTATCAGGCCGCGTACGACTACATCCGCAGCGGCAAATTCGGCGATATTGTTTCCGTCTTGATGACCTGGAACGTGAACCAGCCTGGCCGATGGCGGCGCCCGAAACTCGTCGCCGGCATCACGGAAGATCAAGTCGACTGGAAGCGCTATCTGCTGAATCTGCCAGAACAACCGTTCGACCCGCGAAAATATGTAGAATTTCGTCTATTTTGGCCGTTTTCTTCCGGTATTCCGGATCAGTGGATGGTCCACCAGATTGATACTGTTCACTGGTTCACCGGCCTTCCGCGCCCGCGCAGCGTGGTTGCCAACGGCGGAATCTACTTCTGGCACGACGGTCGCAAAAATTGGGACACCATGACGGCGGTGTTCGACTATGGTCCGCTCGACGATGCATCAAAAGGCTTCCAAGTCGTCTACACCTCGCGCATGACCAACGATGCGGGTGACGTCAAGGAACTGTACTACTCGAACGGCGGCACACTCGACCTCGACAAGCAGACCGTCTCTTCGGAAGGCGGCCTCACCAAGCACTACGCGGATGAAATGCAGATGAAGCCGAATCTACTGCCGCAGATGTCGCTGCGCGAAACCGCGCGCAAGATCGCGACGAGCGCCGACACCGGTGGCGACCCCGACACCTCGGCCAATATGCGCAATTGGATGGAATGCGTACGTAGCCGCAAAGCGCCGAACGCCAGCATCGAAGCGGGTTACTCGCATTCCGTGGCGCTGTGCATGACTATTGCGGCCATCCAGACCGGCCGCCACGTCACTTTTGACGATGCCAAGCAGGACGTCGTCATTACGTAGCTTGAGGCGAATCGCAAAAGCCGTCATTCCGAACGGAGTCTTCGGAGTGAGGTACTCTTTTCCATCGCACGCCTTATGTGCGATGAATCTCTCTTTGCTGGCTCTTCGCCAGGAGGGATTCCTCAGTTCGCCCGGAATGGCGTGAACATGCTTTCCGAATCTGCTACGCCTGCTTGATCACTTTTAGCAATCCGTCCATAGACTCGCGGCTGGAGGCTTCTTTGTCCTTAGCTGCGTTCAGGTAGTGCGTTTCAAGCGACATGGTGCCTTTGTATCCGTCTTTGATCAAGGCGCGGAATTGGCCTACAAAATCAATCTTGCCGCTGCCAATCGGGGCCCACTCGACTTGTCCTTTCGGGCCAGGCGCCCCGTCCTTCAAATGCATATGAAAAATTCGAGCTTTGTCCAAACCGGCGTAGCCATCCGGATACGGCGTCTCGCCCGCGTCGTAGGCATTTCCGGGATCCCAATTCAGCCCGAGCGAAGGTGATTTCACGATCTTCAGCATCGCGGCGCTTTCGGCTCCCGTCGCTACATTGCAGGAGAATTCATTTTCGAGCACCAGGCGAATCCCTTCGCGATGCGCAATTGCCGCAGTCTTCTCCAGTTCCGTAGCTACTCGAGTGAAAACGGTCTTGGGGTCGTCCACCCGCAAGAAAGAAAAGATTCGGACTTTGTCCGTTCCAAAATCCTTCGCGCGGGCAATGGCACGCTCCAGAATGGCTTGTTGTTGTGAATATTCGCTTTGTAATGGATCGGACTTGCCGGTATCGAACTTGGATTTTGTTCCCGGCAAAAGGGTTTTGAGATAAGGCGAATCCACAACGGAAACCTTCAAGCCGTGTTTCGCCAGCAGGTCCTTCGCGCTCTTGACATCATCCGCATTGAAGTCGGTCACATACTTGTTCCACACGAATCGCAGTTCGACCCATTGCAATCCGTAGCCTTTCGCCCAGAGCAGCGCCTTCTCAAAGTCCTGCGTGACTTCGTCCGTAATCACGCCCAACTGAAACTGCTTTATTTCCGCCGCCCATGCGGGACTTGCAGCGAGTAAAGCTGCGGTGGCCGCTCCAGCAACAAATTCTCGTCGTTGCATTTCATTCACCCTGCCTCATCGTAAGTTCCATCACCGCTCACCGTCAATGCGATCCACGCCTTTGAAGCTAACCCAATAAATCCACTCGCTGTTAGCGCATCTTCCTGGTGGAAGCGTGCTAACATGCAGCCACTGCATAACGGAGCTAGTCGAATGTCACTGCGTTCCCGTATAGGTGCGCTCTTCCTCATCTCGATACTCGCGACCATGCCGCTGGGGGCAGACACGCGCATTGTGCACCGCTGGGTTCTCACGGGTGTGCCGATGCCGAAGTTCAAAAAGATTCTGGTCGCCAGCGTCATGGAGAATTACCTGATCCGGCAGGAATTTGAAGACGAAATGAAGAAGCAGTTGGTGAAATACGGCGTGGAAGGCGTGCAGAGTTACATGGTCATGCCGCCGAAAAACGAAATGATGGAAGGCGAGTTGAAACAGCGCATCAAGGAGAGTTCCTTAGATAGTGTACTGGTCATTCGTCCAAAGAACGTCCGGAAGGAGACAGAAGAGGTAATCACCGGTGGAATCTGGGTTCCGCCGCCGGGTTATTACAACTTCTGGCCATACTGGAACACCGCCTATGGTGATTTTTTCCCGACGAGTTCCTACACCAAGGAAAATGTCGTCGTGCGCGTGGAATTCAACCTATACAACACCAAAGACGAGAAGCTCGTCTGGAGCGGGGAAACCGACACGGTCTATTCCACAGATTTCGAGAAACTCGGGAAGTCCTATGCAAAAACCCTGGTCGGCCAGCTAAAAAGAGACAAAGTAATCAGCAAGAAATAACAGGCCTCGAGCAATCCTATTTTCGCAATACCAGCGTGCTCGCAATCATGTCGTGCAGCGCCTGCTTTCGTTCCGTAAACCCTGCCATGATATAGCCAAGCAAGAGAGGAACTAGCCCGCTCACAAGTTTGCCGAAGAAGCGGCCGCTCGCTCGCCCGAAGCTGACGCGATTGCCGGCCAAATCAGTCACATAAATGTTCATGGCTTGTTTGCCCCACGTGGCTTGCTTTTCTCCACTCTCCAGATACGCGAAGTACAGCCACTGCGCCAGCACGCCAAGCGCAGCCAGTGTGAAGACCAACATCAGAAATCCACCGACCACGGCCGGGTTCGGCTCTTCGCCGTGCCGCGGCATCGAGCTAATGATCGCCACACCACCCATCAGAAAGAATAGCGGCACGATCAGCAGCAGAGCTCCGAAGCCGATGATCACGCTGTCAATCAGGTGCGCCACAAATCGCAACCAGAAACCCGCGTAGGCCACGTTCGATGCATAGACAATCGCACCGACTCCCGCGTGCGGCGAAACCATCCCGCCGCCCGGAGCAGCCACTGCGACCGACTGGCTCACCGGCGTCCCACACGTCTGACAAAACGAAGAATTCGCTGCAACGGCTGTACCGCATTTCGAACAGAACACTCGCGCCTCCTCTGTTACTGTTTGCATCCACCCGTGCAAATCGCGACTCTGCCAAAACCTTACTCGCAGCCCTCGCGCTGAAACTGCTGAAGTCGCTTCTGTGCTTCGGCGCTTCCTTTGCGCGCAGCAGCTGTTAACAAGATGCGCGTCTGGTCGCAATTTCGCGCCACACCTCTTCCATGCCAGTACAAGTCGGCAAGTGTCACTTCGGCGCCAGGATTCCCTTTTTCAACGGCGATCCATAGTAAGCGTACGGCCTCTGGAGTGTCGACACTCGCATTCCGTCCGCGCAAGATTTGCGCCGCTTGCGAATATTCCGCTTCTCCCGCGTCCGAACTGGCGTCAGGCGACGTCTGCGTTGCAATCCCGCCGAGCGGCGTCACTGGAGCTGGCGTGGCTTGCGGGGCGCCGGAAAGAGTGGACTGCGTGTTGTTATTTGACGCGGGCGACTCTGGCGCTCTCGCGTTGTCGCTATTCGGCCTCACTGAATTTGGGGAGTTTGCCGCGTCACCGCCTCCACTGTTTGTCGTATTTCCCGGCGGCGCAGCGGGAGGGTTTGCAGTCGATACCCCGCCCATCGCCTCGCCTAGCCCAATCAGCAGGCTTCCGAATTCGCTATGGTAGACATACATTCCCGCCAACACCATGAGAGCGATCATGCTGAACAACGCCCGCCGCAAAGTGAACCACTCTAGACCGCGTCGGGACATTCGCGTTGGCTGAGGAAGTTCGGGCAGCGCACGAGTCGTCGTATTCCGCCCACCAGCTGTATCAGGTTGGATCAGGATTTCAGAGATGTCCGGAAGCTGCTGCGTGCCTTGTGACTGCTCGTGAGTAAATTCTGCTTCCGGGGCGCTGCTGTCCGGCTCGGATAACGGATGGATTGGTGTCCGAGTGAGAGGCGGCACACTAGGAATTGGATTTCGCACTTCCGAAGAGGGTCGAGGCTTCGTCGGCCATTTGCGGAAAAACCCTTCTGTCACCGAGGATTTCGCTGCTGCGCCGGTCTCCTCCGCCGCGGGTCGCGTCTTTTCTGGGTGTAGGACTCCTGTTTCGGCAATGGGTTCTATCGCGATCGGAGGTTCAATTTTGGCTTTTGCCTCCACCGACGGCAGCGACTCAATCTTTGGCTCGCCATTGCTCGCCGGCTCTGATCGCTCGACTTCGGTTGGAGTCTCCTCCACGCGCGCCGGCACGCTGCGGAGTTCCTCTCTGAGTTCCTCGATTGTCGCAGCGGGTGCGATCGCCGGTTCTTTTTCGGGGGGCGTTTCGCGAGGATCTTCGATCTTCTCGTCTTCAATGAGCCAGTCGTCGATGCGCGTTCTCATCTCCGGCGAAATCTGTAGGAATTCCACGCCGGCGACCCGTCCACCTTCCTCAATCCACAAAATCTTGCCTTCGCCCTCGATCCGGGCGGCATCTCCCAGCATGAAAGAAAAAGCGGTCTTGTCGCCTTGCCGGACCGGCATCATGGCCCGAACCGCGAAGCCCTCTTCGGAAAGATCCCGCATCATTCCGCCGTTGCCGAGAGCAAGTTCCACATACACAAGTCGCAAAGGTTTCTTGCGGAGTTTGCTGCGACGTTCGTTGACAGGGGAAAGTGACATCGTCAATTCCTTGCATTTTAACGCGTACACCGCTCGTTAGATAGATGCGATGACGTTTCAGTATGCCTCCCCAATCTGAACGGTGGAGCAAGTTCTACGTTGGACACAGCAGTTCGCGAAGCGGACAAGCTTAACGAAAAGTCAGGCAAAATTGGCCAAACGTGTATTTCTTTCCTTTATGAAGACACGGTTACTGCTCTCGGTTACGCTCCTCATCGCCGCCACGGGGTTTACTTATTGGCGCTGGTCCCGCCCCGCGCCTCTCGGGGAGACGGATTTGCTCCTCGTTGGTGATCTGGCCAATCGCACTGGCGACCCGAACTTTGACGGCTCGTTGCGAGAGGCGCTGCGCGTTTCCTTGTCTCAGTCTCCGTTCCTAAACCTGACCTCCGACGAAA
>PSRL01000167.1 GCA_003176035.1 Verrucomicrobiota bacterium | reverse complement strand
AAGGACATGGGATTCTTGCTGAATAACAACATGTTCGGCTTCAATCTCTTCCCCGGCAAGACTGATTCCCGCGGGACGATTGGCACAGCGCCAAACGTCATCGCGCCGGGCAAACGGCCTGTCAGTTCGCAGACGCCGACGATTGTCGCCAAAGACGGTCGCGTCAAGTTCGTCTCCGGCAGCCCCGGCACGCGGGCGATCCCGAACACGATCGCATGCCTCCTGGTGAACGTTTTGGACTACGGGATGCCGATGCAAACGGCAATTGAGGCGCCGCGATTGACCCACGAGTGGTTTCCCGACCAACTCACTTTCGAGACGCCGGAGCGCTATCCCGAGGTGATGAAGGCTTTACATGAGATGGGGCATACCGTGGTGCGCTACGGGCCTCGACCGCAAGGCGATTGCCAAACCATATGGGTCGAAGGGCCAAACCGCTACCTGGGAGTGGCCGATCGCCGCCGCAGCACCGCTGCGACCGCAGCGGGGTACTAAGAGCCTATCCGAAAGCCGCGCGTAGGGTGGTGTCGAGCGCAGCGAAGACCCACCAAGGTACGACAAATCTTGGTGGGTCTCGTGGAACTCGACCACACCCTACAGGTTTTCGGATAGGATTTAAGAGGCTGTATCGCATCAGATAAGGCAAGGCGAGTGAGACTGTGCAAAGATCGGTTCTGTCAGGGACTCTAAAACCATGAACCAAGGGATCGCACTTTTCCTCGGCGCCTTACGGCACGGCGAGTTCGAAAGCTTGCTCGATCGCGGCATTCCATGCGGTGCGTTGATCGATAGCAATACCAAGCTCCATTTGCCTGATCTCGCCAGGTTCCAAGTCGTTGAAAAGTTCGACTTTCTGCGGCCGGAAGCAGAGTTGCTTGGCGTGCTCAAAGAAATTCAGGCGAAATGCGGCATTCGATGCATGATGAATGTCATCGAGCACTATGTGGGAGCATTTGCCCGACTGGCGCCCCAACTGGGCCTGTGCGGCATTTCCCAACGTTCGGCGCAAATCTGCCTCGACAAACACGCTATGCGTCAGCGTTTCGTCCAGCGGATCGGTCCGAACGTGACCGGCCGCTTCCGGGAAGTGCAGACCGAGAAGCAGTTGCGAGACTTTGCCGCCGAAGTCGGGTTTCCTTTAGTACTGAAGCCGACCAACTTGTCCGCCAGCCTGTTCATTTCCATGAATCACACACTGGACGCGTTGCTCGCATCGTACCAGCGCATGGTTGCCGAAGTGCCGCGCTACTATAAGCAGGCGGCCCAAAAGGACAAGACGTTTGCCGTCCAAGTTGAGGAGTTCATGGCCGGTAGCAATCATTCGATTGACTGCTGGGTAGACGCCGAAGGCCGCGTGGCAAGCACGCCAGTGGTCGATGTCTTGACCGGCGCCGATGTCGGGATTGACGACTTCCACCACTTTGCGCGAATAACGCCGTCGCGACTCAGCCGGGAAGAACGGGCGGAAGCGGCACGACTGGCCGAGGCCGGGGTCGAGGCGCTGGAAGTATCAACTTCCATCGGTCACGTGGAGTTCATTCAGACGCCATGCGGCCCCAAGTTGCTTGAGATTGGTGCAAGGCCGGGAGGAAACCGGACCCGCATCTTGGCAATGACATACGGCATCGATCAGGCTTATGCCTGTTATCAAATCCTGTGCGGCGAAACTCCGGTTGCTCGTCCGCAGAAGGAACAGCCCAGCGCCATCGTTACCCCATTCCCTCGCCAACAGGGAACCCTGCGGTCCTTCTGCAATCTGGATCGCATTCGCAGCCTGCCAACGTTTCTCTATCATGAGGTTCGCGGGCGAGTCGGCCAAACGGTTGGCCTGTCCAAGGACGGTTACAAGGCCCCGCTATACATCGAGCTCACGGGCGACACATGGGACGAGGTCCGCCGGGACGTGGATTGCATCGCATCCTGGACCGACCTGATCGTCGTCGATTGACATGAGCCAGCGTCCAAATGCATCTCTCGAAACGGCTGAAGTTGAAACAAACCGTGGCGGCGCCGAAGATCATCGTTTCGATCCCTCGCGTAGGCACTATGTACGGGCCGCGTGGGTGGCGTGTATCGGAATTGGGTTGCTGTTCATGGCGCGTGGGGCATTATTGCCCTACTTCTTCCCCATCTTCGAGAACCTCACGCAGCTCACTTACGGACAAATCTCACTGCTGCTGAACTTGTACGTGTTCTCCCAGTCGGTCTGTGCGCCGCTGGCGGGCTGGTTTACCGACCGGACTTCCGTGCGGACGGCCGTGATTTCGTCCATCGGGCTCGGTTCCTGTGGATTTCTAGTAATGTTATACACCCAGGTCTTCGTCGTTTTTACGTTGGCGATGGCGGCGATCGGCTGCGGCTTTGTGCTTGGTAAGATTGCCTTCAACACGCTGCTGGTGGACAGTTCTAGCCAGGACGAGTTGAGGCGGAACATCGCCAGCCGGGCGGTGATTCTCAATGTTGGCTCCTTTGCCGGTAACGCTTTGGCGCTGCAAATCATCCAGTCGTATGGGCACAGGCCCTTAGTGTTTCTACTCCTGGCGGCCAACTTCTTGCTGTCGATCGTGTTCCTTGCGCCGCGGCCTCCCGCCCATGCGACACACGCGGTCTTGCGGACCGGTGATCTGGCGGGTGTCATGCGGAACAAGCAATTTCTAGCCGACGGGCTACGACTATTCTCAATTTACGTTCCTTACGGATGCTGGGGTACGATCATCCCCAAATACGTCATCGACGTTTACCGCTCCGAAGAGCCGGTGCGATTCATTGGCTTCGTCAGTCTTTGCACCTATCTAGGCGGGTCCTACCTCGTCGGGAGTTGGCTCGCGCCGCGGCTGTATCGCCGAGGCTTTCAGGAGCGTTGGTGGACAATCGTGTGCGCCTGTTGTTACTGCACCGGCCTCCTGCTGCTTAGTTTCGCCGGAAACCATGCATTGTTGGCAACCTCGGTAGCCGTGTTCATTTGCGGCGAAATCCTCATGACGCAGAGCTTCGCGGAGACGGCCAAAGCGCATTCCCAGGCCAGCGGCGGCAAGTCGGGAGTTTATCAAGGGGTACTGCACGTATTTGAAGGCGGTGGCCGCGTCGTAGGCTCGATGACCGCGCTGACCGTGTATGGTTGGTTGATGGGCTCGGCCATCGTCGGTTATTATTGGGTGATCATGGTTGCCGGCTTCGCCCTGTTTTCTGGGGTTATGCATTGGGCGTGCTACCGAGCAGCGAGGCGTTTTGGCACTCCACAACGAATAGATCGGGCCGCACCGGTCGTGGAAGGCGCTGATGTCGACGATTTCGAACCCTAATGATTACCGCGATAGGCACTGGATTCTATGAAACACGCCTCCATCATCGCGCTGCTCTTGGCTGCCCTGTTTCCGCAGGTTGCCGCAGGCGGCGATTTCGATGATTTCTGCGAGACGTTTTCCGCGGCATGGGTCCGCGCCGATCCCCAACTCGCGACCACGCTGCAATACTTCAACGGCGCAGAGCAGGACGCGCTCGACCGTCGCTTGACGCCAATCACCAGGGAGGCCCGCACTGCCCGCATTGCCGCCGCGCGGCGCGGACTGGCGGAACTAAAGCGGTTCGACACGGCCGGCCTCGACGCAAGCCAACGTATTTCGGCCGCTGTTCTGCAGTGGCATCTCGACGACATCACGCGCGGAGAACCGTTTGCCGATTACGCTTATGTCTTTCAGCAGTACAACGGGCTGCAAGTGCAACTGGTCAATTTCCTTACGCAGACGCATCCGATTCGCAACCGCCGCGACATCGAAAACTATCTCGCACGGCTAGAACTGGTTGCTAGCCAGATCGACGAGGGAATCGAACAAGCCAAAGACCGCGCCGCTCGCGGGATCCTGCCGCCGCGGTTCATTCTCGTCGCCACGATTGAACAGTTTTCTCGCTTTCTTGCCGGCCCGTCGCAAGAGAACGTCCTTGTCGCATCGCTGGCAGAGCGAGCAGCGAGAGTGAAAGAACTTTCCAGCGCCGACCGCACAACATTTCTCGCTGCCGCCGAGAAGTCCGTCTCCGCGTCGATTATTCCCGCCTTTCGACGTGCAAGAGAAATGCTTGAGTCGCAGTTGAACAAGGCAGTCGAGGATGCCGGCCTGGGGCGTTTCCCGGACGGAGATCGTGCCTATGCCCAGGCGCTGCGCCGCTACACCACCACGGACTACAGTGCCGCACAAATTCACGCCCTTGGCCTTAAGGAAGTCGCGCGCATCGAGAAACAAATGGACGAACTGCTTCGCGAGTGCGGCTACGACAAAGGCAGCGTGGAAGATCGCATGAAGCGGCTGGACGCCGATTCGCAGCCGCCTGACGTGCCCGATCCGCGGGCAGTTATTTTGGCGAAGTACGAGGAAATCTTGCGCGACGCCCAGATGCGTTCGAACACGGTCTTCGACTTGCGGCCCAAAGCGGCCGTCGTTGTGAAACGCGAGCCGGAGTTCACGGAGAAGAACGCGTCCGCTCATTATGCCGCCCCGGCGGCGGATGGCTCGCGGCCGGGCGTTTTCTGGGTGCCGCTGCCCGGCCCGCCGTATCGAATCTGCGAGATGCGCACGCTGTTGTACCATGAAGCTATTCCAGGGCATCACTTTCAGATAGCGTTACAGAATGAGATGTCCGGCCTGCCGCGCTTCCGTCGCGAGCGCGTATTTGGATCGATTTCGGCGTTCAGCGAAGGCTGGGCACTCTATGCCGAGCGGCTAGCTGCCGAATTGGGTTGGTACGACAGCGATCCCAAGGGACAACTAGGCCAGTTGAATGCCGAACTCTTCCGCGCCCGACGGCTGGTTGTCGATACGGGCCTGCACGCATTGCGCTGGACGCGGCAGCAGGCCATCGACTATGGCGTCTCGGCCACCGAAGTGGATCGCTACGTAGTCACTCCCGGCCAGGCATGTTCCTACAAAATCGGTCAGTTGCGAATCTTGGAGCTGCGCGACAACGCCCGTTCCGTGCTAGCCGAAAAATTCTCACTACAGGGATTTCACAACGTCGTCCTTCGCGCAGGCACAGTGCCCTTGGACGTGCTCCAACAGGTTTTGGACAACTATGTGAAAACGAGTGATAGCCATTAGCCCAGATCGCGCAGCGCCTCCAGGTTATGTGCGACGACCCCCACGAGCTTGCTCGTGGGTGAATCAGATTGGCAGGCTACTACGCGATTCCCGCCACACCCTTTCTTTTTCCGCTTCCGCCGCCGC
>PSRL01000097.1 GCA_003176035.1 Verrucomicrobiota bacterium | reverse complement strand
CGGCTGAGCCGACGTGCCAAATTTACATTGTTATTGCCGATGTCACTTACCGGCTCCAAGCACTTAAGCTGATCCAAGACTTGCGACAGGCGGGATGGGGTGTAGATTTCTCTCTGGTCCCGATTCGAGTTAGCAAGCAATTTCAAATTGCGGCGCAGCTCGGGGCTCGCTTATGTGTGATCGTTGGTGGCGAATGGCCCCAGGTCAAATTTAAGCGTTTGGCCACTCGAGAGGAATTCTCCTGCCCGCAGGAGGTGCTTCTGGAACGCCTGAAAAACGAAGAACAGATACCATTGCATCACCCTTTATTTACTTCATGAGTTATCGAACCTGTACCTGTGGAGCGCTACGCGTCACTCATTTAAATTCCCAGCCTACACTTTGCGGATGGGTAAATTCGCGTCGGGACCATGGCGGGGTGATCTTTGTGGATCTCCGTGATTCTGATGGGATCACGCAAATAGTTTTCCATCCGGAAACAAATTCTGAACTTGCAGAACTAGCACATACCCTCCGTTCTGAGGATGTGATCCAAGTGACCGGAAGGGTTGCGTGCCGCTTATCGGGAACAGAAAATCCTAAGCTAGCAACGGGAGAAATAGAAGTGGTAGTGACTTCATTAAATATCCTCAATCGGTCAGAAGTCCTTCCTTTTCCCCTTGATTCGGAAGTTTCCAACGAGGACCTCCGACTTTCGTACCGTTACCTCGATTTGCGGAGCCCCATGATGACCAGGAATCTGAGGATCCGTCATAGATTGCAAAGGGCCATTCGAACTTACATGGATCAACAGGGGTTCATGGAGGTCGAAACGCCGATTTTAAGCAAAAGTACACCGGAAGGAGCGCGGGAATTTCTCGTTCCCAGTCGAACCTATCCTGGTAATTTTTATGCACTTGCACAGTCTCCTCAGCAATACAAACAGCTGCTGATGGCCGGAGGCGTCGAAAAGTACTTCCAAATCGCCAGATGCTTCCGTGACGAAGATCCCCGAGCAGATCGTTTGATAGAACTGACGCAGCTGGATGTCGAGGCGTCCTTTTTTAAATCCGAAGACATTTTTATTCTGATCGAAGGATTAATCAGCCGTATTTTTCAGGAGACACTCGAGATAAACGTCCCCTCGCGTTTCCCGTGTTTAACCTATCGGGAAGCTATGGAACGCTTTGGCAGCGATAAGCCTGATACGCGTTTCGGAATGGAATTAATTCAGGTGGAGGATATTTTTCAATCAACGGATTTTAAAGTCTTTCGAACTGCATTGGATCATGGGGGGTGCATTAAGGCTCTCAATGCAAAAGGTTTTGCTCATATCACAACAGGTCAAATCGAAGAACTCACACAACTGGCCCGCCGACATCATGCCAAGGGGCTTGCGTTCATTAAGGTGGAAAACGGTGAATGGAAATCACCGATTGTTAAGTTCTTTACTCCCGCGGAAAAGGAAGCCCTCGCCGCACGTTTGAATATAGAGGAAGGAGATTTAATTCTTTTCGGAGCTGACAAATGGGCCGTAGTGTGTGAGGTCTTGGGAAGAATCCGTTTGCGAGTTGCGGAGCTTTTAAAGCTTGTCACAGATGCGACTCGTCTGGATTTCCTTTGGGTTGTGGATTTTCCCTTGCTCTCCTTTCTTGAAGAAGAGGGGAAATGGGGCGCTGTTCACCACCCCTTTACAAGGCCTAAGGCCGAGGACCTTCCTTTGCTGAAGGAGGGAAAATTCGATGAAATAAGAGCCGAAGCTTACGATTTGGTGCTCAATGGGGTCGAAATAGGAGGGGGAAGCATTCGAATTCATGAACAAAAACTCCAGGCACAGATTTTTGAAGTTCTCGGGATTAAACCGGAAAAACAGCAATTGCTGTTTGGGCATCTTTTGGATGCGTTCCGATTTGGTACCCCCCCTCATGGTGGAATTGCATTAGGAGTGGATCGGCTCATGATGCTTCTCTGTGGAACTGCGAATATCAGAGATGTCATTGCGTTTCCAAAAAGTAGTCGGGGCCAAGACCTTCTATTTTTATCGCCTTCTGAGGTTGAAGCCCGCCAATTACATGAGCTTTCTATTCAGTTGACTCCTAAATCTTGAAAGCCGCTATCAAAGAGTTGCCCGGCTTCCGAGTACTCCTCGACAAAGTCGTAAACGTTCCACATCCGAAAGGATCAAAACAGGTTCGCTTCGCCTACTTTCTTACCATTGTCAACGACTCGGCCGAGGTGGTGAACGTCAAAGGGAGAAAATGGGTGATCCGAGAAAAAAGCGGCTATACGACCGTTGTGGAAGGCGACGGAGTCGTCGGAGAATTTCCTTGTATTGGCCCCGGCCAGCGATTCTCCTACAATAGTTCTCATCTGGTGACAGTCGATGCAATGGTCGAAGGAGCTCTGCTTGCGGTGACCCTATCCGGGGGAAAAGTAATTGCCAAGATCCCTCCTTTTTTACTGACTGTCCCGCGGGAGCCGTTACCGTAGTGAGAACCCACGTAAAAATAGCACCGCGCGCCGCTTTCGGTTTTGGATATTCCTTTGTGCACGCGGTTGCGCAATTTAACACAACATATAGTGTTTTCACACCGTGAAACTACAATATAAGGGATTTTTGGTTGACTTTCCAATCGAAATGACAAAGTATTTTTTCAGCTATGAGGAACAAGATGGAAGGGCAAATGCGGGGCTGTGTGCATAGCGGATTTCCAACTCCTGCGAGGGCCAAACCCACGAGGAAAGAGAACAACGTTGCTCAATTTCTAAGTCTTTTGCACAAGCATCCAACGAATTGCCATGGCCACCACTACGATCCGACTTGGTAACAGAAGTTTTACATTAGACCGTAATAAAGCTGAAGCGGCCTTTGCAGCCAAGCGAGTCATTAATGGGCGGGAGACGATGTTCTTTAATATCCTGCCATTGAAGTATCAATGGGCTTACGATCTTTATAAGAAAATGAAGGCGAATCATTGGGAGCCGGAGGACATCCCTATGCAAAAGGATTGTGAACAGTGGCGCGACCCGGCGATTCCGGAAATTGAGCGCTGGATCATCAAAATGGGTATTGGCTATTTTTCTGCGGCTGAGGGCATTGTCGGAGACAATATTATCCATGTGATTCGGCAATTGGTGACAGCGCCCGAGCTGAAATTGGTCTTGGGACGGCATGCTCACGAAGAAAACATCCATGCCGATTCCTTGGTCTATATGATTAGCTCTCTCGGAATTAACCCCCACGAATGTGAAGCAATGTTTGATGACGTGGAGACAATAAAAGAAAAGACTGATTTCGTTGTGAGTAATAGCCGAAAAATGCGTCGTGATTTTGATCTGACGGCAACCGAAAATAAGCAAGGGCTGGCAAAAAACATCTTCCTCTTTGGGCAATGTATGGAAGGAACTCAATTTTTTGGTCTTTTTGGGCTGATTTTAGCTTTATATCGGAATAACAAATTCCAAGGTATCGGGCAGATGTTTCGCTACACCTTGCGAGACGAATCCAACCATATTGAACTACTCCGCAATCTGCTCATGGATTTGGTAGAGGAAAACCCGGAAATCTGGACTGAGAACTTTCGCGAAGATTTGAGACAGACGATGAACGAAGCGGTGCAGTTAGAAAAACGTTTTATCCGGGACTGCTTGCCGGTCAGCGCGGTGGGTCTCACAGCAGAAGAATTTGAGCGTTATATAGATTACATCGGAGATCGACGCCTTGCCGATTGTGGATTGCGACCGTTAAATGCGTCCATCACCAACCCGCTTCCGTGGTTGGCAGAAATGATGGACATCAAAAAAGAACAAAACTTTTTCGAAGGGCGCGTCACTGAATATCAGAAATCAAATGTCTTAACCCCAGCCTCCGACGATGAGCTGTGAATCCTATTAATTTCGGTTTGGATATGTAATTTTTTGTTTGCTTCGTTACGGTCAATAATGCGTCTGGTGAAGAGAGATCTGTGACCTGGCGCTATTCGCTATCCTCCACAGGTTTTTATTCCGGGTAGTTTGGAATAAGCGGCTTAAGGGAATGCTTTCATTAATGCTGCAATTTGCTATCACTGAAAATTATTATATAAGTTATTTGAAGTCAGGGAATTGACAGTTGTTGCGTTGAATTTTCCTCAAATTTTTTCTCACCACAAACACCCCAAATCCTCTAGATTATCATGATCCGCCACATTTCACTTGAAGAAGACCTTGCACTGAAACGCTTCGTGAGCCTGCCGCGAGAAAAGAAACCGGAGTTCGCTTGGAAGGAGGTGATCCACTCTTACGAGACTTATGCTTCCGAGGTCACTGTTCTCAGTGGAAACCAGGAACGCCAATTGAGTTTGGATGAAGTGGCGGAGGAAATTGGCAATGCATTGGCCGATCTCCTTCTCTCGCGTCAGGAGAAAGATATTTTTAACGAACGGAACAGGGGTTTTGTGGCAAATGTTGTACGCTCTGTGGCCGGACTGTTGGCGGACCAGGTGGGGCAGGGGCGCATGCTTCGTCTTTCTGAGAATGATCTTTCCTTGCTTATCGAAGAGGCGTTGATTGAAAACAATGCGCATGACGTTGCCAAGAGCCTGGTTTTTAATCGTTCTCTCAAAGCCCAAGAAAAGGCTGAAAAAGACCATCCTCCATCCGCTCTTTTGTTAACCCGGCTCATCAGACGAAACGGCATCGTAGTCCCTTGGAACGCGACTAAGATTGAAATCGCATGTCGTAAGGCATTCCTTTCTATGAAGGAAGACCCTGCACCCGCAGCTCGAATTGCTCAAGCTGTTTCCGAGCGCGTCAGGAGAGCCGATCGAGCCTTTATCCATATCGAAGATGTCCAAGATATGGTTCAGGAAGAACTGATGCGGTATGGCTATTACAAAGTCGCTGAAAGCTATATTCTTTACCGCGCTTATCGCTCCCGCTTGCGAGAGGAGATCAGTAAGGCGGCTCCCTCTGCCACAGAAGAACAAGAATCTCTTCTTGTCGTCCGCAGTGCCAACGGACAAAGTATATTTTGGGATGGCGGAGAATTAAAACGCAGAATTCAATTCGCCTCCATTGGATTGGATCTATGCCTGGATGCCGCACAAATTGAACGCGAACTGCGGCGTTCCATAGGTGCGGAAATCTCTGAGGAGTCCTTAAAAAGAACGATCATTCTCAACGCCAAATCGTTGATCGAACGAGATGCTGATTTTGCTAAATTCGCCGGGCGGATACTTCTCTCTTATATTTATGAGGAAGTACTCGATTGGAGCATCATGCGCGATGGTATCGAAGGCTTAAAAGAAGCTCACAGCACAGCTTTTCGGAGCTATCTGCGACACGGGACCTCCATTGAGCGGCTCAACCCCAAGCTACTTTCCTACGATTTGGAACGCCTGGTCGATGCTTTGGACCCCTCTGCCGATCTGGACTTTGATTATCTTGGAATCCAAACCCTCTATGACCGTTACCTTATCGTAGACAAAACTTCAAAACCTAACCGGCGTATTGAAACACCGCAATTTTTCTGGATGAGAGTTGCAATGGGCCTTTTTCTTGAAGATTCTGGGGACCGCACCGCCTTGGCTATCCGCCTCTACCATCTTTATAAGAGTCGTCGATTTTGTTCCTCAACACCGACACTCTTTAATTCGGGTACGCTACATAGCCAACTCTCTTCGTGCTACCTCTATAAAGTGGACGACAGTATCGAATCCATCATGCAGCGAGGTATTGCCGATAATGCATATCTTGCAAAGTGGGCCGGCGGGCTCGGAGGTTCGTGGACGGCGGTAAGAGGGACGGGCAGTCATATCAAGGGGACTAATGGCGAAAGTCAGGGGGTGATTCCATTTTTAAAACTCCACAATGATCAGTTAGTGGCTGTCAATCAGGGAGGAAAACGGCGTGGTTCCGGCTGTGCGTACCTTGAAATCTGGCACAACGATATCCTCGATTTTCTCAAATTGCGGGTGAATACCGGTGACGAGCGCCGACGCACCCATGATATGAACACGGCGAATTGGATTCCCGATCTCTTTATGAAACGCATGGAAGCCAGGCAAAATTGGACGCTTTTTCGTTCCAATGAAGTGCCGGACCTTCACGATCTCTACGGCCGCCGTTTTGAAGAACGCTACGAATACTACGAGAAACTTGCCAAGGAAGGGAAAATCTTCGGCCATGAATTGCCGGCGATTGATTTATGGAAAGAAATGTTAAAAATGGTCTTTGAAACAGGGCATCCCTGGCTGACGTTCAAAGACCCCTGCAATATCCGCTCGCCACAGGATCATGTGGGTATCGTTCACTCTTCAAATCTTTGTACGGAAATTACTCTGAATACCAGCGATGAAGAAACAGCGGTCTGCAATCTAGGCTCCATTGTGTTGGACACACATATCCAAGCGGACGGAAGTCTGGATCACGAAATGCTGCGCGACACCATTCAAATTGCCGTACGAGCGCTGGACAATATTATAGACATTAATTTTTATCCCACCGAAGCTGCCAAACGAAGCAATCTCCGGCATCGTCCTATTGGCATCGGTGTCATGGGCCTGCAAAACGCCCTGTATAAGCGAAAAATGAAATTCGCTTCTCAGGAAGCCGTTCAATTCAACGACGAGTTCATGGAAGCAATTGCCTTTTACGCCTATAGCGCTTCCAGTGATCTTGCCTCGGAACGAGGTGTCTATAGTAGCTATCGCGGCTCCAAATGGGAGCGCGGCATTTTGCCACAAGATACATTGGATCTACTTGAAAAGGAAAGAGGAATCCCCATAGATGTGCCACGAGCAGGGGCTATGGACTGGACCCCTGTGCGCGAAAAAATTCGGAAACAAGGGATGCGCAATTCAAATGTGCTTGCTATTGCTCCTACTGCAACGATTTCGAATATTATGGGTACGACGCCCTGTATTGAACCGAACTTTCAGAATCTCTATGTAAAGAGCAATCTTGGTGGCGATTTTGTCATTCTCAACCGTGAACTGATCCTCGATTTCAGAATGGAAAATCTCTGGAGTCGGGAAATGCTGGATCAGCTCAAATACTTCAATGGCGAGTTAAAAGACATTCCGAATATTCCGGAACATCTTAAAGAAAAATACCTGACCGTTTTCTCAATCGGTTTTCAATACATTATTGATGCTGCGGCACGGCGGCAGAAGTGGATTGACCAATCTCAGTCGCTGAACCTTTTCTTGGCAAATCCGGATATGAAAATCCTCAGCCACATGTATCGGGCTGCCTGGCGTAAAGGATTAAAGACAACTTATTACCTTAGGACATGGGGCGCCTCGGATATCGAAAAAATTACCCTCGCTAAATCGCAAAAGAAAATTCGTGGAAAGGTTGCCGAAACGGCCGAAAATTTTTCGGAAGAGCAAACCGCCTGTTCTCTTGAGGCACGCCGCTTAGGGATTGAATGTGAATCCTGCCAATGAAATTAGCATCTTTTTATCTGAAAGGAAATATTATTGGCAAATGAATGCCAGAGTTTTTCAATATTTGAAATCCATTCATCATTCGATGAAATTTCAAATCGTGGGCCATCAGTAACAGAAGTGCGGATTTCGCGTACAACGAAATGTTCTTAGTCCAAATATCTCCCGTAGGGAGGACTCTTCGCGATTTGCATTCGTTTTTATTGGCTCTCTCCATTGTTTGGGATTTAGCGAAACCCCTATAAAATGATCACAGATTTGGATGGTTTTTTTCTTCGAGTGCGGCGCAAAAGCAAGGCCATATCCATGATATAGACTTGCTTTTGCAACAATGGCTGGGAGAAAAAGACCCACAAAGTTGCTATCATTTTATAGGGATTTCGCTATAGGTTTTTAATTCGCTCGCTCAAAGCGAAATGGAGTTTGGTGCCTTTTGTAACGCACGTCAGGGGCAGGTGGTTATCTTGGAAGGAAGCAACTTCTAGGAATCGGAGCGGACTTGCTCTGACTGTGTTGAACTCGTGAATGCTTGGAAGCAAATAGGCTGCAAATAAAAAAGAAATCCCATTTCCATGTGTAAAAAAGGATCAAACCAATTTATGAAAAAAGAAAATTATAATTCCTTCCCGAAACAGTTCTGGCTGGGACCCGCAACAGGAGCGGTCATCAAATTACTCAAAAAAGCATCCCGAAATATGCTCCAGGCCTTGAGCATTGCAGGTTTGATATTATCGACTGCATGTACAACCACATGGCCTGGAACCGCAAGCGGATATCAAGGACCCTACATGTCTTTTCTTCATCTGAGGCAAAACAGTCGCACTTATCCTGATGGGGACAAATACAGTTGGCTTATGGTTGGTCCGAACGCAGGTTTCCGATTTTGAACAAGGCTGTAGGCTGCCGAATAAAGGCTACAACTTTCTTAGGGATAATTTTTATGAAAGATATGGTTTTAAGGTATAACGTGGATCACATAATGTGATAAAACGGCGTATCCATTAAAAAATTTCGGGAAGGAACATAACAGTGAGGCGGAAATATCCATCGCGTTGGATTATTGGTTTCCTCATGTGCGGCGACAGATGCTTTTCAGGGTGTACTAGATAGATAACGAGCTCAGTTGCAAAATATGAACCTTCTCTATAAATTCTTCGAGTAAGTTCCCATTAGGGTGGAACGCTCAATGATATGTCCCCACATGAGGTTTTCAAGTCTTCGGTAATTAAAACCAGGCTTGAGATCGAGTATAGCATTTAATGCAAAGATATGAATCAGATAATGGTGTGTACCTGCGGGGGGAGAGGGGCCGTCGTATTGAGAGTTTCCAAAATCATTAATTCCAATGACTGTTTCGTCAGGAAGTGCGTCGGCACTTAATACCCGAACTGAGGCAGGAATGTTAGCAGCTATCCAGTGAATCCACACACCGGATGGGTTGTCCGGATCTACCATTTCAATAGCCAAAGAACGGGTGCCAGGTGGGATATCTTTGATCAGAAGCGTTGGAGGTTTATTCTCATTGTCTTTTGCACAATGAGAAGGCATGCGCATACCATATTCAAAATCAGGTGAGCTGATCGAGAATGCGCCTCGCGTCTTGTTAGTCGAAGGACTCGCAAATAAATGTGTTTCGGCTACCAAATAAGCCAAAATGTATACGAGCAAAATGAGAGACCGCGGACATGACCATCTCAAGTAACTCTCTTGCATAGAGCTGGTTGATCGCCCATTGCTAAAACACATATGCAATCTATAACCGATGATAGAGCTCATGGCCCGTAGTAGAAAATTCGCGCGCCTTTTCTTGTAAACCCTGAGCAATGGCTTCTTGTTCACTGAAGCCTTTCTCGCGCGCATATTTGCGGACATCCTCGGTGATACTCATCGCACAAAAGTGGGGACCGCACATACTGCAGAAATGTACGCTTTTGGCAGCTTCACTTGGCAGTATCGCATCGTGTTTTTCGCGAGCTGTTTCGGGGTCCAACGAAAGATTAAATTGATCTTCCCAACGAAATTCGAAGCGAGCTTTACTCAACGCGTTGTCCCGGTACTGGGCACTCGGATGGCCCTTGGCGAGGTCTGCGGCGTGTGCGGCAATCTTATACGCAACGACACCTTCTTTCACATCCTGGCGGTCGGGGAGCCCCAGATGCTCTTTAGCAGTCACATAACATAACATTGCCACGCCATACCAGCCAATCATAGCGGCTCCGATTGCGCTGGTGATATGATCATACCCGGGCGCAATGTCCGTGGTCAGCGGGCCCAGCGTATAAAAGGGGGCCTCGTGACACCATTCGAGCTGTTTTTCCACGTTTTCCCGAATAAGGTGCATAGGAACGTGTCCGGGCCCTTCGTTCATGACTTGGACCCCATGTTCCCAAGCACGAAGGGTGAGCTCACCTTGGGTCTTCAATTCTCCAAATTGTGCCTCATCATTTGCATCTGCAATGGCTCCGGGACGTAAGCCATCACCGATGCTAAAGCTTACGTCGTATGCGGCCATGATTTCGCAAATTTCATCCCAATGGGTATAGAGGAAATTTTCTTGATGATGTGCCAAGCACCATTTTGCCATGATACTTCCACCGCGAGAAACAATACCGGTGGCTCGCTGCACTGTGAGCGGAATATAACGGAGGAGCACGCCAGCATGGATCGTAAAATAATCCACTCCCTGTTCGCATTGTTCAATTAAGACATCCCGATAAATTTCCCAGGTTAACTCTTCCGCCCGCCCGCCCGCTCTGTCGAGAGCCTGATAAATCGGAACAGTGCCAATCGGAACGGGGGAATTGCGCAGAATCCACTCACGAGTAGTGTGAAGATTTTTTCCCGTTGAGAGGTCCATCACGGTGTCAGCGCCCCACTTTGTGGCCCAACGGAGTTTTTCAACTTCTTCTTCAATACTCGAGCCGAGAGCTGAATTCCCGATGTTAGCGTTGATTTTAACAAGGAAGTTCCTGCCGATGATCATGGGCTCCAACTCAGGATGGTTGATATTGGCCGGAATGATGGCGCGGCCCTGTGCAACCTCGTCTCGTACAAATTCCGGGGTGATCAAACGGGGGATGGCCGCTCCGCAAGCGTCGCCATTGTGGCGATGGTGGAGACTATTGCGCTTTTCAATAGCAGAAAAACGATCGCTCAATCCTTCAAGCCCTTGGTTCTCTCTGATGGCAATAAATTCCATCTCAGGAGTGATTATCCCCTGACGGGCGTACCAGAGCTGAGTCACGGGATGTCCTGCATTTGCTCGCCGAGGTCGCACCGACCGCCGAACATTCATCTCGCCGTTATAAGAAGAGTTGCGATGAACTTCGGAAATATAGCCGTCATCATTTGGTCGAACGGGACGTCCATCATATTCTCCCGTGTCGCCACGCTCTAAGATCCACTGAGCTCGCAGAGGAGGAAGACCATCTCGGACGTTGGCCGAGAAGTTCGGATCGCTCCAGGGCCCGCTCGTATCGTAAACGCGAATGGGCTCGTTCGGTTGCGATTGTGTAGGACTAAGTTTGATTTCACGCATTGGCACGCGGATGTCGGGGTAAATACGGCCGTTCAAATAGACACGCTCGGAATTAGGAAATTCTCGAGAAGCCGCGGAAGGCTG
>PSRL01000018.1 GCA_003176035.1 Verrucomicrobiota bacterium | reverse complement strand
GTCTCGGAATCACGGAAAAACTTCCCTACCCGTGTAACCTGCTGCAAAGGCTTCCGTGCGCCAAAATTCCAATTCTTCCAAAAAACGACTTATCATGGGATCCAATTCTTGCTCTCTGAGCTCCGAAATATTTCGCCACAAGACGAGGATGTCTTCTTTTTTTTCGTAGCAGAAAGTCCCCTCTAGAGTGCCCCACATGCTTGAAGCCTGCTCCAACAAGGAAAGGAGCGGGCTTTCTTCGTGATTTGAAATTTCGGTCGCGATCGTTCCCATCAGAATCCATTGATTTCTGAGCTGAACAACGCGGACCGGAAGCTTGCCGCCAACAATAAGATCAACCGGAGGGGAAACCCCCTCCGGTTGATCAACACCCAATATCCGCAATACCAAAGTAAGAAACGAAGAATCTTCACTTTGAGAAGACATTGTCGGAATCATCTGAATCTTAAGGTTTCATGGTAATAGAATGAAACAATCATTGCAAATTGAGGGATGACACCAATTATTTGTTTGCAGCAATCTCCGCTGCGGTTCTTGCATTCTGCTTTTGGAGGTCTGCCGCATTTTGCGCCATTTGCCTTTGTAGATCCTGGGATTGCCGGATTGAGTCGTCGTCTAACTGCATGTTATTCTTAGCACTCTCTTCGTCAGTCTGGTCCATCTTAGTATTCCAGGCCCAATCTGCCGCACCGAAATTACCACCTGAGGTTGCAATACTTGAGAGCCCCTGATGGAATGCATGGACGGCCTGGCGATCGATCGTTTCTTCCTCTTTGTCTTTTTTCTGCTTATTCTCATCTGCCAGTTGATCTGCCTGTGCTTGATCATCATCCTGAAGCTTCTTATTCTGGTCGTTCAGATTTTTATCCTCTTCTTTACGTTTATCATGTGCTTTATTTCTTTGCTGAGCATCTTCAGCTACTATATTATTATCTTCTTGGGCCTCTTTCTTTTGATCTTTACGCTTCTGCTTCTGGGTTTTCAGATTTTGCTCGGTGATTTCTTTTTCTGTATCCTTGCTTTGCTGTTTCACAGCGCTCTTCAAGGTGTTTTCATCCTCTTCTCCCACCTTCGATTTCTTATTCAATGGGCCTTCTTCCCCTGGCCCCTTGGGTTTCCTACTATTCTTTAAGTCATGCGCCATCAAACCAAGACCTGCAAACAATCCGACAGCCCCACCCACTATTGTACCTATAGCCTCGCTGTTCGTCTTCCAGTACTCATCATAAGCTACGGACCTACCCTTCGAAAGCACTTCCGCATTTTGTTTGGCCCTCACGTCTTGCATGTCGTTCACTCCTTTAGCTATAAGCAACAGTGACGCGTTTATTAACGCCAGATACGCCACAAAAGGATTCTGGTTATCTGTTTGCTGGGAATTATCGGATTGTAGCTGGGTATCATAGGCCGGCGGGGCATCCTTTAGCGCATTAAATTGCGGTTCCGTATGTTTCGTGCCTTCCGTGTGGTCTCCCCCAAGCGGGGTGAAGTTTAGTTGACTGCCACGGAGGAATTTCGCAGCGAGTGCCCTCTGCTTATCCGCATTTGGGTCCAAGGAATCCTGTTTTGGTTGGTGATTCTTAAACCCATTGGGTGGCGGTTCAGCGCGACCTTGGACTACGACGGCACCATCCTGCATAAGCTGCCGAAATTCTCCCTGTCCAAGGGCCCCTTGGGCTAAAGGGGGAGTGAGGTTCCTGGGCGATCCTTTCGGATCTCCTCCGTTGCCTCCTTCTCCTGAGGTTAATACCTTCTGGAAGAAGCCTGCCAGGAAGATGAATTGGTTAAGTTTTGCAATCTTATTAGGATCTCCCGGATTTATGCCCTGTGGAGGATTCGAGGCGTAGTATAAAGAATCTGGGTTGTCAGACCCACGGGGTGCATCTGCATCGGGCCCCAAGGCCGGGTTGTAGTGGTTTACTTTCTGATGTGCTCCTATTGCTGCTGGCATATTTTTATTTTAAATTTTTATAGGTTTCGTTTTTTAAAGTGTTAATAACATTAACACACTTTTTATTTTTTTCGAGGCTATTTATTAATTACGTTTGTCTTATTCTATCGGGTTTCATTTAGCATTTAATTTAAGATTTAGTCCCCGCCAGCTTGAAAGCAATATTCATGCTGTCGAACAATCCCGCTGCATAACTCTGCAAAGCTTCCAGAGCAGGGCCAAAGTGCGTAAAGGAATCTTTTAACGTCCGGATACTGAGATCAAGATCGGCCTGTATCAGAGCAGCGTCTCGCTTAGCTTTGGCCGCGTCCATAGCTTTTTTCGCAGCTGCAATATCCACACCACTTGAAACTATCAAGACGCCATTTTCAGCGATGTTTGCACCCAGTTTAACGCCGTTGGTAAGCTTTTCAAAGTTGAAACGTGTCTTGGCCTTGGCGTTCTCAGCTGCCCTTTCCGCTGATCTTTCCGCTGCTTTTTCCGCTGATTTCTCAGCTTCTTTTTCCGCCTCTTTTGCCGCTCCCTCGGTATCTTCTTTCGCTGCCTTCTCGCCTTCTCCCCCTTCTTTGGGGCCTTTCTTGCCTAAGAACTTTCTGAAAGCCGAGGCAATCGACACTATGGTTCCTATTAGGAATGCGACGTCTCGCACATAACCCAGCGTCTTTTGCATCTGAGCACGCTTTGCGGGATCCATATCTACAGCGTCTAATAGGTCGCTAATAAGGTCGGCCTGTAGAGCAACAGAGCCGGCTGCCAACATCATGCCGCCAAAAGCCACATCTTGCACCTGACCCGTCGTCACCCCTACCGCTACTTCTATGGCTCCGGCAATCATGAGGGCTACATCCTGAGCAACGTTCGCGATCTGATCCATGACTTTATCGCGTTTGTCGTTGGGACCCAAGACAGCATCCATGAGGTGTTTAGCCACATCGACGCAAGCTACCAGAACCTTCATGGCACCCGTTGCCACCTCTGCTTTATTGCCCGTTGCGAGGCCGTGTAGTACCTCAGCTATACCCACAATCGCATTGCCAAAATCGACGAAAGCCTGTTTGACGTTATGCCAAAACTTTTCCCACGGGCTCATTTTGTCGTATGCCTCTTTTTTTTGTATGGCATCCAACTGCGCCTTATAATTTTTTTCATTTTCAGACGCTTGATCATCCGACAACCTCTTAGTGACGGCTTTATCGGCCTTCACCCCTTCTTCCGTGGTCTTAGCGGATTCCATGCGAAGTAGGAATTCCTGGAATGATGCGGTCTGGGTGACATCGTACTGAGAACCCGGTTGCGAATCTCCCAGACCCTTCCCTTGCGGTGGAGGATTTCCCAGCCCTTTTCCGCTGCCTGGTAAGGGCTGCTTTGCAAACTGCTGCCTGAGCTTATTGAAGGTTTCGTCAAAAACCTGACCACCCTCCGGATCTAGTTTCAGGAACATGCCCTTCAATGAGGATTGGAATTCTTTAAAAAGCTTTTCAATTTGGTCATCAACGCCCTGGTTGGCATTTCCCCCATCAGCTATCAGGATTCCCGATGTGAGTCCCAGCGCCGGTGAGGAATTGGAATGACGCCCGTCCGCGCTGCCATACATATTTCTCTTCAGCTCTCTAATATCCAAATATCCCAATTTTTCCCTATCCTCCTCAGTGAGAAAAACTCCCCTCATCATCAGGTCCATATTCTTTGCTAAATCGGCAGCTTGTTGCGCATCAGGATTTTTGCTTTTGGCCGCATCTATCATGGCTTGGCGTTTCGCCGCCTCAGCGGCTTCGAAGGATTTGTTATTTCCGATATCCAGGTTAATGCGGTCTTCTATTTTACTGGCGAGATCCTTCACCGGTACTCCGGTAAGATCCGAAATCTGCTTCAAAAGCTTTGCGATTGTGCTTGCATCAGACGAAGTGCCCGAGAGATGCTCTATTTGATCCATAATGTTAGTGATATCGTCATCGGAAACATTATGACCCTTTAGAAAATTTTTAATGGCATCGAGCCTGTCTTGAGCGCCGCCGGGGTGATTTTTGAGGTCGGCAAGAAGCTTTTCAATATCTTGGCCAAAGACCAAATACTGTTCGACGTCCTTATTATCCTGAATGTCCTTATTCAGAATGTCTTTGATTCCCGCGGCAAGCTCGTCAGCTGATTTTCCCGTCAACTTGGAGGTCTGATCCAAGATATCCTTAATTGCCGCGGCTCTCTCGGAACCCTGTTTGCCCGCCAAATCCCCTATTTCCTTCATGACTTTATCGACGTCAGCATCCGAAACCCCACTTTTTTTTAGGGAATCCCGAATCTGCTTTTGCAAATCCTGAAGCTCTTTTTGAAGGTCCCCGGCGCCTCCTGGGTTTTGTTGCAATTCCTCCAAAAGAGCTTCCAGCTCCGCAGCCAACTTTTGGTCATCATCCGAGGTGCCCTTCGAGCCAAGGCCTCGGCTATGGGGCGCCCCAAAGCGTTGTTGGGCATAACGCTCCGTAAGTTTGGAGTTTTGAGGTCGCGAATGATGTTTTGATTTGGGTTTATCATTTGCTGGGTCGGGGGAAGTCGAACTGTCACCAACAATGAGGAACCGTGGATCGAGAGACTTAAATGATAATAATGATACGTCGCTCATAAAGATAATTATTATATGTTATTATTCTTATTCAAATAAATTAAGTATTATTACTTATGATAGGATTTTTTTGATAAAATCCCTGTGTTATTAAACCATCACTCCTATACGGCTGTATTTTGAATGATAGTCTTCGTAAGTTCTTGGCTTTGCGTCATCATCGATGACAACCTCTGCATATTGTCGTTGGCGGCGCTATAGTCAGCATTGGCAGTTTGCTGATATGAATTTAACTGATTATTTTCCGAATCCCTCCTATTTGAGACCATAGTGGAGTTGAGTTTGAAGATATCTTCGTCACTGCCCGACGTTGCCAAATTCATGGTATACATTACCTTCAGGCCGTCAGCTAGGCTTGTAAATGATACAGGGACCGTCTTGACGTGACCCGAGGCATCAGTGCTGAGGGAATGAAAGGTGAACGGGGCGGTGCCTTTGTGGTCGTTGACCAACTCTTCATAAGCCTTATTTAAGTCATTAACTTTTATAAGTTCTTCTTGTATATTAGCATTGTCTGCTTCCTGCTTTTCTCTGTTGCTTTCTATGACACCCTTATCATTGTGACCGTCTCCAAAGGCAAATTCGAAAATCGACTGAACTATGTCCCAAGAAAAATCTACTCCGTCCCAGGGATCATTATCTGCGGCACCGGGAGCCGCCACTCCTCGTAGACCTGGATTCACAGGGTCCTTAGGAAGGTTTGTTTTAAGATCCTGCGTTTTGAGATCCCCTTTAGGAGTTGGAGGCAGGAGATTGATGAGCGCTTTTAAGTTTGATAAATCCAGCGGTGGGGGAGCATCGTAGTCGTCACTCGCGCTGCTCTGGCCATCGTTGATCTCCTCGTCAGCTGCTTTTTTCAGAATACGTTTGGTTCTTTCCTGCTCCCGCTCAAGTTCTTTGATGAGTTGGGCAAATATCTCTTTTGACACCCTCTGCTCTGGAGTATCTATCTCACATTGCTTCAGAGGCAGAATTTTAAGTGTTTCGAGATATTTGTTTAAGTCTTCCGGAGGCAGAGCTTTGGCAGACTTTACAAGATCTCTGAGTGGAACCTTAGGCTGTTCTTGAAATTGAAGGGTCCTCACAAACCCAGACATTTTCGTGACAGCAACCAGACGCATTATCGAGGGCTCAAAAAACATTTCCCGTCTATCGAGTGCCTGGAAAGATTTCTTGATGTAGTCGCGAAAGGAAACCCCATTCCGATCGGTTTGATCCCAGTTCGCGTTTGTTAGGCTGTAATCGTGCGATAAAGAGGACTCATGAAAATCAAGCTGTAAATTATGCGGAGTGAGCAGCGGCAGCGCGTTGAAATCCAGCTGCTTAATGTCAGATTTCAGCAATTGGTTAACATCTACCATCCCCCCCGGAGAGTAAAGCGGTTGGTAGAGCTGCCGGGAAGCCTTGGCGGAACCCATCAAATACGTGGTCGTCACGGAAGCAGGTTTCGAGGCAGTGGTATCCTTGCCGGGAGACAGCTTCAACATCTTCATCAGCTCCGCCGCAGCCGGGTTATCAGGAACCTTTTCATGCCGAGAAAAACTTTCCTTCACAAATTCTTTGAAAGACTTTCCTTTTTTGTTTGGAAGATCTAAATCCAAATTTCGAAGGACAGCTAAATCCTCTTCCGTTATGTCCTTCGCTTGTAGCGCGCGGAATCTCCCAAAGGCTATGTGTTCGAGATCGTAATTATTGAGCGTAGTCAGATATAACTTCTCACCGTTAGTCGACTTGGAGGAAGCCCTGGAATTCACAGTCGTCACGGAGGCGGATTTCGGGGCAGTAGTGTTCTCGCCTGGAGAAGACAGCTTCAATAACTTCAGCAGCTCCGCCGCAGCCGGATTATAAGGAGTATTTTCATTCTGAGAAAAACTATCCTTCACAAATTCTTTAAAAGACTTTCCTTTTTCTCTTGGAGGATCCAGATCCAAATTTCGAAGGACAGCTAAATCCTCTTCCGTTATGTCATCAGCATGTAGCAAGCGGAATCTCTCAAAGCCTGTGTGCTCGAGATCGTAATTAGTGAGCGCAGTCAGATCCAATTTCTCACCGCCAGTCGATGTGTCACAGGGGGGCTCTGTACTGGATAAAGAACGCACTGGTTTAAACATAGTTTTATTGCAAGGGTGAAGAAAGGTGAGAAGAGCTGTTACTTTTGATAGGGCATTTCGGCAGGAGCTTCACTGTACAGTTATTTTGTATCAGGTTGCATAAGCGAATCTGACCGCAGCCAATTTGAACCAGTTTTTATTTTTTACAACCGGCTTTGTTTTAGTACTTGAAACCCATAGTACATTCTACGCGGGCAACAACTACTTAGTACCCCCTGAAAATGGGTTGAAAAGCGTCCGCCGCCAAGACGCGAAGGAGGAAGTGGAGCCTCGCTACTCGACGACCGAGCAACGCAGGCGCCGGATGCTCTTTTCAGCCCTTTTTTAGGGTGTACTACGGAGAACCTCTCCGAATGTTGTGCTAAATGTCCTTATCCGTAAGAAAATAACGCTCTAATAGCATTCTCCTGGAAGGTGCTTCCAGGCTTTCACGGAATACTATCGATTCCAAGGTGGAATGAAGGAGTATGCTGTCATTTTGATAGCCAGTTCAAACACTTCATCCAGCACACGTCTCTTTTCAATTTTAGCATTCGTATTAGCATTCATTGCCATTCGATTTTGATGCTGCCATTCCTTTAGCTGAGCCAGGAGGCGTTTGCGCTCGGGACCATGATGGCCTTCGGCATAAATTCGCTTAGCAAAGTCCGCAAGGAAAAGAAATTCGGGTTCCTCAAGTATGGCCATATATTTATTAGACTTAGAGTGTATTGAAGTAGTTCACTTGTATTTGCTTATAGAAAACGGTTTTCGAGAGGCTAATTAGTTGTTCAACGTCGTAAACGTAAACTTGCGGGGTCCCTCCGGGCCAGTGAGTCGAAGGCTATCAGAAGTGATTGCTTCCAGTGTGTATCCCTTTTTGAGTTTAGCACCTGGAAATAATTTTGTCCCATCTGCAAGGCTCACCCAGGGCATGATCGAACCGGCAATTCCAATAACTTGAGAGGGGAAAAATTCTTTCAATGTAATATTTGTAGGTGTTCCGGAACCAACTTGATCCGAGATGAAAGCCAGTGAGGTGTATTTGCCGCGCAGCTCTGTCATCCAGTGTTTCCATTTTTCCATTTGATCCTTTTGTAAATACCCTTCTATTCGGATTCCCTCTTCCGTGGCTACGGGACGAACATCTGAAAAGCCTTGGTCTTGAATTTCCTTAAGCAGTTTGGGAATGAGTTGAGAACCGAAAATGATTTCACTCCGATTGTCTCGAATAGTCGGAAGATCTCGTGAGATTTGAGAAAAAAAATCCTTAAAATTTTTATCATCCTTGAGATAGCCGCTCCAAAAAGCTATTCCTTCGGGTTCTATGCGAAGGTGAAGAGAAAGGCCATAGAGTTGCGCTAAGGTTGTCGCCGACGTCTCCAGCTGAGAAAGATCAATCAGATTATACGTCAGCGGAGGTGAGGCTTGATCTAAGATTCTTCGTGCGACAGCCACGGCCGCCTCTCCTCTCACCCAGACATTGAATTGTTTTCTCTTTGCCTCCGAATTTATAGAAAAAAGCACACCTGGGACATTTTCAAAAAGTGCTTGGGTAACGCGCACCTCGACTGGCTGTGTAGGCCATTTCAGCGTTTTTGTTTTTTCCAAAGCGAGAGAAGGTTGAGCAGTCGCAGTTCGAACTATTGACGTCTTTTTAGGAGAGATCCGTTCCCAAAAGGAAACGGACTTTTCGGAAGGCAACCCAACCACGGTTGTTATTGGACCCGGTTTTTGCAGTTTTTTAGCGATGAGTTCATAGGCAAAAAACGCTCCCGCTCCCACTAAAATAATGGCGCTGCTTCCGATTAAAACACGGGGAAGAATGTTTTTTGTTTTTTTATCCGTCCCTACTTCACCCGCTTCTGTAGAAGCTGAAACATTCTGAGTAGCGAGCTCGACAGAAATCTGCTCATCAGGCTCATGATTGGTTTGGGTGCTCTCCGGAATGGTGACCTCAGGCCATTCCTGGTTTGCAAGCCCCACTACAAAATGAGTGCTCCCGGCTGTAATCACCTGCGTAGGACTATTGATAACCGCCTTCTCATTGATCGGAAGTCCATTGAGGGCAACTTCACCTTCCAACGGGATAAGACTGACAGAGCCGTTTTCTTGTGGAAGAACCTGAAGATGGCGCGGGGCCACATTAGGATCAAAAATAATCAGATCACAGGCATCGTCACTTCCCAAAACGATTCCTTCTTTGGAAACCTCCATTTGAGCCCCCTGATGAGGCCCATCTAACACTTTAACGATGAATTGAGATTCCATGTAGCCGATTTAGAATTCTGTGTTTTTAGGGTACTTGAGGAAGTATTTGGGGTGCGACTTTCTAAGGTGGCGCCACTCCACCATAAGTCATTTAACTCCGGATACGGCGCTTGGAGAATTCTAATGAGTCGTACCCATTAAGCCTGCCCATTCATGAGTGATTGGAAACCAGACAGTGCTTTGCCTCCTACGGCACTGATAACTTGCCAAGAAGCGGATTTTTCAGCTGTGTAATATTGCAGCCGAAGTGCGTTCGCGGGACTCGGATCTTTCATAAATTCCTCGAAGGCTGCTGCCGTTGCATCCGGGTCGTCAAGTTGCAAGGTGTGTGGAAGCCCTTCCGGGCTGGGCAAGCAGACTCCCATAATTTCCTGGGATATTTCTGACAGGTTCATATAAATTATTAATTTATTACGGAAATAGTAGAGTGTTTATTTGGTGGCGTTACGCGCCTTTGGAAATCCTGAGAATAAAAAGTTGATTCTAATCACCAACAAATGCTCGGACTATAGTTTCTTGAATATTATGAGGGTTTATCGCCCTTGTAGACCTGCTTCAGATCGTCCAAGGCTTTCGAAAGTTGCTTATCTCGTTTTACAATTTCGTTGTAGTTATCTTGCATGATCTGAAATTTTACTAAACCCCGCTTTTCAGCCTCGGTCAGGTGCTTCGACGTCTCGTCTCTGGTTGTTGGGTCCATTTCTGCGAGTGTGGCACTCATTTCGTACAGTGTCATGTTATCCAGTAAGGCACACCTCTCTTTCACTGGCATTTCCTTCATGAGTGCCGCTAGCTTCTTTCGCTCGTAAGTGCCCATATTCTTAAATAGGGCTTTCTGTTGCTCCGGACTCATCCCTTCCAAATCCGCGACAGTCATATGATCCCAATCGGGAATACCCCCCTGTGATGATCCCGAGGTTTTCAACTGATTTTCAAACCAGCTACCGACAGATTCATAATGCTGCATCGCTCCATTATTGATAAGTTTCTGTTGAAGATGTTGCAGTGATGCAGTGGAGTGGAAGTCGTTTGAAAGGGGCGGCCTTGCTGAGAAATTGTTTTCTGTATTTATTGAATCCATGGGTTATGATTGAATTAGGGACTTTTAGAAAAAATCAGGCAGCGGGTGCTTTGCTGAGTTGGATTGCGGATTGTCGAAGCGAATGGATCATTTGGAAAATTTTTGGATCAGAACCGGACGGAGAAAGTTCCACCTCCAGCAGCACTTGCTCCGCCTGTTCAAATTTTCGACTGAACATGTGAAGCTGGGCGAGCAGGAGAGCTGTATTGGGGTTATCTGGCTCCAGCAAACGCAACTTATGGAAATAAGCTAAGGCCTCAGGCTCAAAGCCCCCTCCAAACCCCATCAATCCGATTTCAAAGAGGACGGCGCGCATCTCCTTAGTGAGAAGATCCTTAAATGCTCCCTGCGTAGTCATGCCCTGGTATTTTCGAGAATTTTTTTTGTAATATCATATTGGTTAGCAATAGCCTGCGAGGTATTTTGAAGCGCCGAATTGCTCAGGTTTGAATAGTATTGGTACATAATTTGAAAACCTGAATTGGAGGTGTCTGACTGGAGGGTGGAGAACGCCGCTTTTACATTCGACCAAGTCGACGCAAGCGCCGGCGCCATGATGCTAACCATTTCCCTGGGCGAACCTCCAAAGGTTCCCCATTCAAAATCGTCTGCTGGATATGCCATAATGTGGATAATATGAGTGCACTTCCCGCCTTGAGTAAAAGGACAATCTCCATATGTACGGATTTTCCTGGCTCAGCGGGGAGGCACAGAGAATATGGCTCGCTATAGGAAACTGGTGAGCGATTTGTTTGCGTAGGTTCTGCGTACGCGAACGGCGATTGACTCAAAAGCTCCTCTCCAGGAGATCAGGTCTTCTTTTCCGAGTGAGAGCTCTGGCGGATTCTAGCCGCCATTCCTGAATTTTCTTGTGATTGCCGGAGAGCAGAACCGCCGGCACCTTCCATCCCCTAAACTCTTCCGGTCGGGTGTAATGGGGGTGATCCAGAAGTTGTTCTGAAAATGAATCAGACAGTGCGGACTGCGAATCTCCCAACACACCAGGGATGAGCCGGACAACGGCATCCGCAAAAACAAGTGCTGGAAGAACCCCATTGGTCAAAATGTAATCTCCAATGCAAATTTCGTCGTCCACCAAATGATCTGCAACCCGTTGATCAACCCCTTCATAATGGCCGCACAGCAAAATCAGGTCTTTCTCTTGTTCAGCATAAGAGCGAGCGATAGGTTGTTTAAAAGGCCGTCCTTGAGCGGACATTAATATCGCTCGGGTGCGGGGCCCTTTCAACTCCGCTAAAGCGTTTGCATAGGGCTCTACTTTCATCACCATACCCGGCCCACCGCCATAGGGCGGTTCGTCGGTAATGCGGTGTTTGCCGGCGGCCCATTGGCGAAGGTCGAGTGCTTGGACATCTGCGAGTCCCAGCTCTCGGGCCCTGCCTAAGATGGTATGGGAGAGCACACCTTCACACATCGCGGGAAATAGCGTCAGAATTCGAATCTTCACTTTTAGAAACCTGTGCGAAAAACAAAATGTCTGTTTTAGGGAGACGCAATAGCAAATTTACCATCTGTCGGCTGGCGAAGAAGCAAAAAAAAGCCATTGTTTTTGCGTAACACCATAGGATCAGGCAAACAATCAGAGGGCGCTCTCATGAAATGAGATCAAAAAAACGCATTCCGTTAAAAAAATCCCCACGGCGGCGAAAGAAGGCTGCTCGGCAGAAGCCGAGATCCTGGAAAATCCGCTTGCTCCGCTCGATGTTTCTTTTGGGAGTCGCCTTTGCCGTGTGCTGGGGCCTAGTTGGGGCATTTTATTATGCCTGGGCATTGACCTTTGATCTGAAGCAACTGGCGGAAATGCCGCAGAGTTCTTTGCTATTCGATAAAGATGGCAAATTTTATAGCCGACTTGCCGGCGGCGAAAATCGGCAAATTGTCCCCTTCGATTCCATATCCAATGATTTTGTCAATGCCCTCATTGCTCGGGAGGACAATCGATTTTATTGGCACCATGGCGTGGACCCCATTGGAATTCTTCGCGCTATCGTTCGAAATTTGCGCGGTATCCGTCAAGGGGGCAGCACAATCACACAACAATTAGCTCGAAACAGCTTTCCTTTAGGGGGACGAAACTTGCACCGCAAGTTGTTGGAAGCAGCCCTTGCGCTTCGCATTGAGACTGAACTCAGCAAAGAGCAGATCCTGGAGTATTACATGAATCGCATTTATTTTGGGAGTGGCTGTTATGGTTTAGAGGCTGCAAGCCAGACCTATTTTGGAAAACCGGCCAGGAAGCTGAATCTTTCCGAATCAGCTTTAATCGCAGGCTTGATTCGAAGTCCCAATCGCCTCTCCCCTTTCAACGATTTGCCATCAGCAGTTCGACAGAGGAACGTGGTTCTCAATAGAATGTTCACCCTCGGGTTCATCACGAAAGACCGACTCCGACAAGCTTTAAACAGCCCCGTGCAGCTTTCGGAAAAAGATCTGCGTCCAAAATCCGGCTGGGCCATGGAGGCCATTTATCGAGAACTGGAGTGGATCTTGCCGCGCGACGTCTTTGACGAAGGAGGGCTCCGGGTTTATACCAGCATCGACCCACGGTGGCAGCAGGTTGCTCAGTCAACCGTATTGCAATATTTGAACACTCTTACTGTAAAACTGCGAAGTCGAGAGGCGCCCAGAGCCGCCAAAAGCAAACCGAGAGAGGAAGCCTCTCCTTTACCCCAGGCGGCAGTGGTGATTATCGATAATCACGATGGAGGCATTCGCGCTATCATTGGAGGAAATGACTACTCTCAGACCCAATTCGACCGTGCCTCGCTTGCACGACGTCAAATCGGATCAGCGGTAAAACCCTTTCTGTATACATTAGCATTCGAAAGAGGTCTCAGGCCGGACACCCTTGTCGATGACTCCCGTATTCTTCTCGGCGAACTCCCTTTCCCATTTTCCTCCTACAGCCCCCTGAATGCCGATGGTCTCTTTGGAGGGATCCGACCCGCTGGAGAAGGGCTGATTTTCTCACGGAACACCATGACCGTTCGGATTGCAGCCCGAGTGGGCCTCAAAGCATTTGGGGATACTTTAAAAAGACTGGATCTCCTGGATCGTGACGCCACGGTTTATCCCAGCGCCTGCCTTGGCGCGTTTGAATGTTCGGTGAAAGATGTGGCGGCTGCGTATACGGTATTTACAAATCAAGGCGCCAAACTACAGCCTTTTTTGATTGACCGCGTAGAAACAGGAGATGGCCGGATCCTTTATCGTGCTACTCATGGTTCGATTCCAGTTTTTAATTCCCGCGCAATAGCTCTCACCGATTCCCTCCTCCACCAGATTGTGGACAGAGGACCGGCTCGAAAGTTGGGATTAAACGCAGCGGGA
>PSRL01000085.1 GCA_003176035.1 Verrucomicrobiota bacterium | reverse complement strand
AAGCCGTAATACCCATGACACGCCTACTCAGCCCCCATCGGGCGATGGCGGGGGCGCGTCGCGTGCAGAGCTACGGCTGCGGGTCTTGCGCTCATTGCCTTCGACCCATCAGCAGTATCTGTTCAAGGAGATACGGGCTTTGTGCCGGAACTATCTTCGCAAATGGCAGGTTCCTGCTGCAGAAGTGACACCAGACGAACTGCTCAGTGAGATCTGGCAAAAACTCCTTGGAACTGTATCGCTGGGTAACGAACAAGCCGGAGAATTGACTACGCTTCCAGCGGAATGGAGCATTAATTCGGATGCGCCCGAGCGCGATGGCCGCGTTGTATGGCTAATTAGAGAGATTGGCGGTTCTGGCGCAATAGCGCATCGTCTCGAAGACATTTCAAGACAACGACACGGACGATTTCAACCTGGACGAGGACGTCCGATAGTGCAGCTCGGGGATGACGATGACGGTGCCGAGACTGTGTCAGATCCAGACCAACCCAATACATTGGATCATGTCGATGCTCATCGCATCTGGCGCGGTATGCTTCTTACGGCCAATTTACAGTTTGGGGGAGAAGACGATGTTCTAGTGCTGCTTCGCTTGATGGATGATTTTCGTGACATCTTAGACGAATCGTCCGGTCAGTGGCCGATCAAGAGAATGGTTGATTTGCTAAACGAGCGCTTTCCAGCTTCTTCCTGGACCGATGATCGCGTGGACAATGCAAAAAGGCGCCTAGTGAACTGGGTCAAACGCCTAATGGAAACAAATGGATTAAATGCAACTGATCTTGCAGACTTGTTTGCGCGAGTAGCGCGTAATCAAGAGAAAAGCGGACGAGCATCGGAACCGGGTCCTCGCAAGCTGAACTGACTTTTTCATTGGATGAAATTATGAGCAACGATTGTATGAGTCGGTTTCTTGGGCTGAGTGCGGAAGAGCTGTCGTCAGGTGCTGCTCGGGAAACCTCTAGCGAGCTGGACCTCCCGACACTGGACGAGCGTGTGCGCCTTTACTCCCGTGCAATTCGTAAAGAGCATGACCGGGCGGATGAGGCATATTCTTTGGTGCGCGATCGCATCTTGGACGCCATGGCCGCTGATATTGCCGCCAAGTCAGAAATCCATTTCGCGCAGGAGCCTAACGTTCCTGAATTTTTTCAAGGCACCAACCCTAATGAAGCTGCAGTGCTTAGTGACTTGCTCGAGGTTCCGCATCGGTACGCGTTTTCGCAGGTTCATCCGTCTGCTCTATCTAGTGAGCTAGCCGAACATGCGCCCGATTTACTAGTAGATCTGCCAATGATGTCTGCGGCGAAGACCGCCGCGATGTCAGAAGACTTAACCGAACAGAAAATTGCAACGAGACTGCGACCGGCACCAAGGTTGGCGATGCTTACTATTTCCATCTTTGCGGTCGCGGTGACCGGAGGCTTGGCCACGGTATCGCTAATGAGAAAGTATGACGCTCGTATAGAATCATCCGCTGCAATTCCAAAATCGGGCAAGGTCGATGTCGCCGGTCAATCTTCGCAAAGTCCATTGACGGACTTACCCCAGATAGTCGCGCGAAATGAGCCAATGACCCCACAAACTACGCTGTCAGCAAATGCACCGGCTATGGAATCACAGTCTGGGCCATCAAGCCAACGTGCGATTGTTGGTCCGTCACCGTTGTCGTCGACTGCGTCACCTGGCCAACTTACAGCCGAGCAGATTGGGGAGCTAATCAAGCGCGGGCGCGAATTGATTGCCGTAGGCAAAATCCTCAACGCCCGGGAAGTGCTAAGGCTCGCCGCAGAGGCTGGTGATGCAACGGCCGCTTTGGCACTCGCAACAACATACGATCCGATAGAGCTTAAAAAGCTAAAGGTAAGCGATGCAGAGCCGGACGTCGCAATGGCGCGAACTTGGTACCAGAAGGCAAAGGATCTCGAATTGAGTCCTGTAAAAAGCATCCCTCAAGATTCAAACCGGTGAGACAATCTTCGTCACTTTCCGTTGGCCCGATTTCGAATGTCTCCTCGAATTTTTTGAAATTAATTATCTCGCTGGGAGCCGATGGTTCCGTAATCCTGGATTCTGACGGTGGGGGCATTCGTCACTGGTTCAAACCGATTATATTGCGTTGGCACGATCTCTGGTTCATTGCCGTTCAACTGGACAGTTAGGCCGCCTCGCTCCTCGGCCTCGCGCTCAATTTCATCTGGACGAGTGGAGAATTTTTCAAATAGGCTCAAGTTCAGAATTCGAATCGATCTGTCTTGTCCTCCCGCCGCAAGCAGAAGCCCTTTGGCACTTTGCTTAAGTTCAAGGTCCCATACTGGACCGTCGAAGATTCTCAGAACCGCAAAATCATAAAGTTTTGGCTCTCCGCCTTGGTGCGCAAGCTTCCAAATGTGAATTGTAGAATCTTCGCTTCCGGTGGCAATGAAATTACCATCAGGACTAAAATCTCCAGTCCAGACTGGACTGTCATGCCTAATATTAAGTACCTGCTGTCCGGAATTGATCTCCCATAGTCGCGCTGTCTTATCATCGCTCGTTGACAGGAGAAAACGTCCATCTGGGCTAAACGAAATCTGATAAACTCCGGATCGATGGCCTGCAAGTGCTCGTAGCAATGTCCAATCTTTGGTACGCCACAGCTTGAGCCCGCCAACATCATCGCCAGCTGATGCTAGGAGCGTTCCATCGGGACTAAAGACAATTCCTTGAACCTTTTGTGAATGCGCGGCAAAGCTACTCAAGATTTTTTTGTCGCTTACATTGAAAATGGTTATTCTTCCATCATCACTCCCCGCGGCTAAAAGTGATCCGTCGCCACTATATGCAATATATCGAATTGCGGCGCTATCTTCGTAGTTGATGAGTTTCTCAAAAGCTCCCGTATCAATATCCCAAACTGAAATAAATGCCTCTCGCGTCGCTGAAGCAAAGTGATGCCCATCGGGGCTGAACTGTATTGCCGACACGCCGTTGTTCTGCCGGGGACAAACCCACACAGTTTTTCTTGTTTCGATGTCCCACGCGCGTATCGTTTGATCTACACTTGCCGAAATCAGCAGCGGCTTCACTGGTGAAAAATCGACCATTGTTATGGCGGCGGTATGCCCCTTTAACGTTTGAAGCTCTTCTCTTTGACCCAGGTCACCAATGTTCCAAAGTCGTACCACCCCCATAGCGTCGCCCGTCACTACTTCACTGAGACCATTAGCGGTTAGGAAAGCGACAGCATTTACGTCCCCTTCGTGACCTGGCAAAGTGAGGAAATGCTGTCGCTTCTGGACGTCCCACAATCTGATAGATTTATCTTCGCTGGCTGAGGCAAGCCATCTACCGTCAGGACTAAAGGCCAAGCTCAATATGGAACCCTGATGCCCTGCCAAGGCACCAAGCTGTTTTCCGGTTTTAATATCCCAGAGCAAAATTGTGGTGTCCCACCCTGCTGATGCAATGATGTCCTCATCCGGGCTCATTGCCACGCTCAAGATTGAGTCATCATGACCGACCAGAGTCGTTGGTTCTTTGCTTCCGGTTAGATCCCAAATCTTTACGGTTTCATCCCAGCTTCCCGACACGAGAACATGTCCGTCCTTCGTAATTGCAGTGCTTGTGACTCGATCCGTATGTCCATGAAGTTGTCTAAAGGGAGATTGCGTTGTGACCGATATATCCCAAACGAAGATGTCTCCGTTTAATAAACCTGCTATCAACAATTTTCCATCTGAACTAAAACTTAAACTCGTTGGTTGATCGCTTGCTTCGAAGATACCAAACGGCTTTTGGCTTTTAGAATCGATTTTCCAGACTTGAATGACCTTGTCATGAACGAGCGCCACTATCTCATTCTTTATATCAAATGCGCCAACGCGTATGTCCCCCTCAACGGGTATTACACCGATCCTCTTTCGCGTCTGCGAATCAAAAATATCCACGTCCCCGGCAACCCGCAGCGCGAATAGTCGTCCGTCCGAACTAATTGTGATTGTGCGTGCACTAGGGAATTCCCGACTGCTCCAAACAAGCCTTGGTGACTTGGCTCGCGCTTGTTCCAGTCGATCGCGTGTATTGGCTGTAGGGTTAATTGCAAGCGCGTGAGCGAACAGATCTTCTGCGGCTAATGGGTTGTTTGCGGCGAGTTGTAATATCCCCGCCTCCCTGAAATTCGAAGCAAGTGTAAGAGCTTGTTCTTGGCGTTTTTGCCAAAACAACAGCCCGAAAACCGTTACCGCCACAACGGCCAGCGCCAAAGCGCCGATTGCGAATGTTGAACGTCGAGTTGAGTCACGCCTACTACTAATGATGTAGTCAATCTGCAGTGATGTGAGCTGCGGATCCTTCTCTTGTGCCGTCAGGCAAGCTTCAGCTTTTTTAAGATCGCGGCCACGCAAAGCATAGCTGTAATCCTTGTTATTTTTCTCCCATTCTATCGCGCGAGTTAACAGGCGCGTGTGTGTTTGGACCCAATCGAGATCGGTATCGATCGCAGAAATTAGAGCGCTCAGAGCTGCATCGAAATCGTCGGGCTGCTTGCAAAAAATCCATTGTCGCGAACGTACCGGATCTGGTAAGGCACGTTCATCAACGTTATCGATAAGAATTGGAACTATTCTCTTGTTACATTTGAGTGCGTGCTCGAGCTCATCGATGCAAACTTTTGATTGTGCAAACTGCTCGCTGAGCACGGTCACAAATGTCGCGGCAGACTCAATCGCCCGAAGGATCTCCTTAAGCCACTCCGCCGAAGGATGAATGTCGGCCCAGTCAATCCACGTATTTCTGCCTCTTTCCTGCAGCGCTCTATCAAGCTTCTCCACGAAAGCTCTGTTAGCGCGAGAATATGAAATAAACAGATCAGACATTTGCGGTCAGAAGTGCCTATCGGATTTAGAAAAACCTTCTGAATGCTGCTTTTCGCTTGTTGTCTACTGATCAGATTTCTTGCCTTGCGCCAACTCAGCTCTCAGATCGCGATTAAGAATTTTTCCGAGAAAATCGAGTTCGGGACCCAGTGTTTCTGAGGCAGCGGCGCCGCAATCAGAGACTCGATTACATACAATACGACTGATAAAGCCGTCATAATCTGAAAAAATGAAAGGATCTGTATTTTCGTCGAAAAGCCGGATTTCACCATTGCGCAATTTGATCGGCAGCAGCCAGCAACTAAAGGGTTTGTAGTGCCATGGATGCTTTCCATCTATCTCCGCCAGCACCTGTAATCCGCAGCGGGCATCCTCCATAAGAAATACGCAGGCTGTCTCGTCAAAGTGGCTGGGGTATCCCTCGATCATTGATCTAAAAGGTCGCGGTTTTAGCGCGGTAATATTGCTCACTTCGCCGTGCCACTCGGTGGGGGCCACAACAGTTTCG
>PSRL01000050.1 GCA_003176035.1 Verrucomicrobiota bacterium | reverse complement strand
AAGCCAATACTACCAAGAACAGCAAACCCCGTACCCATGGTTTTTTGAACCCTTCTGATATTTTGCGTAGGTCGATTTTCATGGTGTGCTCGCAAGTCTTGCGTCTTTTTCTTTAACCACTAAGACGGACCAGTTGTTATCAGGTGCGAGGTTGTTGCGTCCTCCGGAGCCATCGCCTGTAATGGCAATGTATGCTGGGGTTGTAGAATGAGGCGGCATGGACCCCGAGGCGTCTACAATCGATTGAGTGTAGATGCGTTCCCCCAATCGGACTGCCAAGTCTTGAGGTTTATAGCCGATTGTGGCGCTGGAATGGTTTATAAATTCTATGCCGAAGACAAGGGTATCCTGTGCTTCAAAGCGCCAGATGTTTTTAATGCGAACGGTGAAGTCTTGATAGGGATTTTCGATGTTCGAAGCTACGTGTAACACTCCCTCCAAGGCATCCGGATGCTGGGTTTTAAATAGGCTGTAGGCTTTGGCTTTGTCTAAAATGGAAAGGAGTTGCGAAGGACTAATAGCGGCCCGCCCAGTCCAATTTTTATCAGGGTTAAAGAGCGTAAGGGTTCTGAAGGGGTGATCGCTTGCTACGAGGTGAAAGATGTAGGCTTTCCGGTTGTAGATGACGGTAAGGTAATCTTCGGCTTCTTTTTCTAAGGCCCGAAGGGTCACGTAGTAATTGCCTGGAACAAAGGAAATGAGGAAATTGGCGTTAGTCTGTTCTTGGGTGGCAATGGATTTTCCGTAAAGGGCTGAAATTTCAGAGGGAAATAGGAGGGTTGTAGTTCCCGCTTTCCAGGCTGTCGGAATTTCGTAGACGAGGAATTCGTCCAAAGGTTTTTGAATGATAGAGGTAGCTCCCCGAACTGAAAACAGCGGTAAAAGTGCTACAACAAGAATGGATATTATGGCCCTCATAATGCCTTCTCCTCATAAGCAATGTTAGTGACTAGAAGGGGAAAGAGTCCGTTGCCAGCGATGTCGGGATTGCGGATGAACTCGATGTCTAACGAAAACGTATGAGGCTCTTCAATAGGCAGCCCCTCAAAGGTTCCAAGCCGAATGAGATTGCCGCGAGCCCGAACAATCCATGAATCGTAGCTTCCGCCTTTTGCTTTTAACTTCCTCGTCGCAAGAACATCGATATTGGAAAGTTCCACTTTTTGGTGGATTTGCTTATCAGTAAAATATTGCGACTGAGATTTGATCAGCTCCTCAGTCTGAACGCGTGCTTCTTTCACGTAGAGTTTTTGAAGTAGGTCGGGATTGTCGGGTCCAGCCGGATTACGCTGAAGCAGAGCCATGCAAGCCAACTTTGCCTGATAGGCGCACAATTCTCCTGCTTCGCTGAAAGCTAAAAGGGGACTGTAAACTATTGTGCCAGACGGGTCGATCACTACGACCTTTTCCTGTTGTTTCATAGCTATAACAGTGAAGTAGGGAGAAGCTATCGCTGCTAACAAGCACAGTGCCGCAACGATCATCCACAAACGCGCAGCGATTCGGTTGTTTGTGATAGCGTCAACTGCGTTAAGAGAAAATCGGCTCATGAGTATTAAATTGGGTTCGAGGGACTCTCGCTCTACGTAAAAAATATGGTTGCAACCTCTTCTTCACCATTTGATTATGTCTGCATGACGATATCATTTTCTTCGATTGTTTCTCTTGTAGCTGTTGCCGTAATCAGCAGCGGTACCACGTTTTTCATTACTAAATCGGTGTGTTCGAATTCGAAGGAGTCTCAGGTCGTTGCGTATCTGAAAGAAAAGGATGCTCGAGAACGGGCTGAAGCCGAAAAAGCTGCTTACCCAATGGGAAGAGAGGCAGCCAAAAGAGCGGACGAACAGATGTGTGAGGCAAGGAGGAAACTGCGGGAATATAGACCTTGAAGACATATTTACGGCGCAAATAGAAATCCATCATGCAATGGGGTTAGGTGGTCTCTCAACTGTTCCCCCGGTTGATGTTGATGCTTTTTCAGCGGATGCTTCTTTGCCAGTTGCTTGTTTAGCAGCACGCATGGCTTGCATGCCCTTAATAGCTTCACTTCCACGTGAGGCATATTGCGCGCCACTTGCCATGTTAGAAAGTCCACCCCATGCCATGGCGGTTCCAGCATTAGCACCAGCCATGAGTTTAGCTATAGCCATTGGGGTTGCAATATAAAGAAATGTTGGAACAAGACACGCAACTAGCATAGCTCCCAAGGCTGCGGGCCAACTAAATGCTGAAGCAGCGACTCCTGCCAGAGCACCTGTTCCCGACGCGAGCATACCTGCAAAAACACTGGTGCCTAGATAGCTTAGGAAAAGATCTGCAAAAACAAATCCAAGGGACCACATAACCACACACAAAGAAGTCATTAGGAACCTCACCCCAATGGCCTGTGTGTAACTGAGTGCCAACAATCCAATCATCAGTGGCGAAACCGCAGTCAAGCAACCGATGGCATATGTTTGAAAATGCTTAACTATTTCGACACCAATTGTCCCACAATATTGTAAGAAAGCTGTGATCAGCGAAGCAATATACGGACCAATAGTTGAAAATTTAGGTTCTACTTCTGGTAATTTACTATCTAATAATTCATTAAATTTATTCTGAGTCTCCGAATTAACGCTCTCTTTTAATCCATTAAAAAATTCCTTTCCACCTTTCATCATTACTGGAAAGAAGGCAAGTAGGACAACGATGATAGTGGTTTTGAGCAGAATACCCAGAATAGCTTTGGGATCGTTACCTCCCTTCCAAGCAGATTCCCATATTCCAAGAACTATAAGAATAAACGCAAGAGAGAATAAGTGATCTCTGAGATAATTGACTCCCACGTCAAAAGCTGAGATATTTGCTAATAGTAGATATGATGTCATATTTACTTACGGTTAAGTGCTTCCTTCCTTGCTTTTGCTGATTCCTTCGAAGCCTTTTCGTCGAGTCGCCGGTTGATTTCAGCATACGCCACCTGCTCCATTTTTTCTCGATTGTCGTTGAGCGCCATAAGGAGTTTTAGGCGTTCAGCGGAATTTGCCTCCATCTGATCCAGGGAAGAAAGCGCTGTCTGGGAAGCTAGGAGCGAAGCCTGTAATTTTTGAACTTCCGCATCTGTTTTAGCGCCTTTTACTTGCGAATTAAGATTTGCAATCTGCTGATTTAATAAGCTCCGTTGTTTTTGAGCTTCTCGGATGTTCTTTTCATATTCCTGATAGGCATTTTCGATTGCTCGATATCTTTTCAGCGGATCTTTGGGGTCTCTGAAGGCCGATATGCTAGTGTAAGAATTTGTCCGTACGTACTTCTCGATATCGATTTCCCCATCGCCATAAAGTCCTCGAAGAGTTTCGGAAGCATAGCGGCTGCGAGCAAGTAGTGTTTGAATATTCCAAAGTGTCCGAGGAATATTATTGTAGTTAAGCAGTCCGGAAAACGTATGTGCATCAATGTATCCACCGACGACTGCTTTTGGGTCTCCAATAGCAGCTTTAACATAGTTTACTGTCTGGAGATGTTGCTGTGTAGTTCGGAGAGTATTCTCAAGAAACAACAATTGCTTTCCCCATTGAATCTCCTCCCAACGTGCTTTTGCACTCTGAAATGCCAAAGCTCCGGCATCAACCACCGGCCATCCACTTCCGTAAAGGGAACTAGAAATCGTAATGGCTGCCAGGAAAATAGAAATCTGTTTCATTGTTCTACGGGGATAGTTACGGTGTAAGGAACAAGCTTTTCTCCTGAAACGTTAGGATTTGGAGGAATGACAAAGGAATATCGACGCACGCCCGGATTTTTTTGACTGCGCTCAAATTCGTATTTGTAAAGATTGCGTTGAGCGAAGTATTGACGTTTTGCAGCGTCGGCTTGTCCTGCACTGTAACCCTGCTGCCATTTGCTACGAGGCGGGGTTGTAGAGCTACAGGAGGAAAAACCGACAGTTCCCCCGACAAGAAGTATGAGAATTAACCATTTCATGCCTCTGTTTCTCCGGAATTGACCTTTTTGGCGTTGGCTAGAATTCCCTCAACTATATTGGGCGCTGCTCTGAGCTCGCGTTCCCGCCGTTCAAAATCAGCTCCAGTGCTTGAAGCGCAGTAAAGCATTTCGGCAGAGGCTCGATTTTGGATGGTTCCGCAAAGTGCCGAGTTGGAATCCGAATGATAATAGGTTAATGAGCTATAGCGATTGATCTCTTCAAGATGTTCAGGCAATGGGTACCGGGAGATAGTATCCTGCGCGGCTTGGGAGAGATCGATATCGCGAGCGAGGTCTTCAATATCACGCCGATCGTTAATGCGCGTGAAAAAGAACTGCTTGGCATTTCCAAAAATAATGGGACGGACCTTGGATTCCTTAAACTGCTGATATTGTTGAACAATTGATATAATCCACGTGCTAAATTTGGAGAGCTGCGCGTAGAATTCCCGAATCAGTTCCTCGCCTCCATTGATACCGATAGTACGAGAGGCTTCTTCAAAAATGACTCGTTTACGGGCGCTACGAGGAAGTGTAATAATGTGTTGCCGCCCATAGTTAGCTATGAGAAAGCCAGCGATTTCTTTGAGAGCTTTGTTTGATTCGGGGATATAAGTCAGATCGAAATGAGCATACTTGCCTTTTAAATCGAGCGTAGAATGCCCACACAAAAGCTGTTGTTCACACCAGGGTGCTAAGAGTGTTGCGATCTGATTAATTTCATCTCGATCGTGTTCTGGGAACGGCGCCATAAGCATCAGCTGTTGGAGTTCCAGATGGATCGGATATTCCTCACGCTTAAACGAAGTGTAGGCCATGTTGCGGATCAGTCGTTCTGCCGCCGGATCAGTGATAAATGTGGAGAGTTGCCCGACGGAATAATGGGCAAGTCGGGATTGCTTCTCGTCTTCGGAGAGTGTCTGAAATTCACTCCATGCTGCTAGGAGGGTGGATCCCGCAGGCATGGCTCTTTTATAAGTCTCAATGGCCATTGCCTGACGCGCGACATTTTCCAAGCGTGATGGATCATCCTCCAACCATTTTTCTGCAAAGTCGCTATAGAGCTTTTCAATATATTGGGTGATTTGCGCTTTGCGTAGGATGCGCTTGTCTTCATCCTGAGGAATTCCAGAGAGTTTTAAGACTAAAGCCGCGGCCATGTTGATCTGTTCTGTGGTGAGTGGCGCTCCGTGGGTATCGAGATAATTGAGGCATAGATCTCCATCATCCCGAATAATAATGGGCTGAGAACCCACCGCTTGAGTCCAAATCCCATAGGTCAGCCCCTCTTCAATAATGAGGGTATAATCATAATAGGGGTCGGTTTGTGTGAGAAAATCAGTGACAAATGCTGATTTCCCAGCCCGGCTCATTCCAATGAGGGCTGCTAATTGTGGGGTCTCAGAGACAAACGTTTTTATGCCAACTAAGGTATTATTTGGTCCATCATATAAGGCTTCCGCTCCATTCAGATGTCCGGTAAAGGAACTGCTCATCGGCAGTAGGCAACAGAGCCACGAGCTATCTCCTTTGTCCTGATGGCTGGCGCTCCCCCCGAAGCACCAGCCAGGCCAGGTTTGCAGCCAGATGTTTTTGCTCGTGGCTTCTGTTGAAATGTTACTGGTCCAGCTTTGAGCATCTGACATTTGCCCAAATGCAGTTTCAATTCGACGCGTCTTGGAAATTAATTCCTGTTCGCTTTCCGCCCAAAGGTGAACTATGAAATCGTAGTTGATCGGCATCACAGCTCCGGAGACGAGCTTGTCGATCCGAGCTTCGCGGTTTTGGATTGCGGTTAAGGTCTCCCTCCGGCCTTCGGCTTGGTAGTCTCCGGAGAGGCTTGTTT
>PSRL01000197.1 GCA_003176035.1 Verrucomicrobiota bacterium | reverse complement strand
CCATTGAACTACACCCGCATGAAAAGGTGCCTTCGATGACCAAATCTTCCCGAGCATTTAATTTATTAACTCACCGATGATATGCTACAAGCTAGCTACTATGCTGGGCTTTTTGTTTTCTTAAAGTTTCTAGCAGGTGTGAAAGTTTAAAGCATTTTCTTGTAACTGCCAGTAAAAATTGAAATCCAAACGAATGCGGGCAATTTTTTATTTTCCTGAGAAGTGAAAAAGTCCAAGACAAATCTGAAGAGCCGGGTGCTCAGGCTATTGGCCGAAGAGCCGTTGGATAAGATGCAGATCTCCCGGAAATTGCAGCTGAGCCAAGAAGAACATTGCGAGCTGAGGCGATTGCTTAACGGACTGGAAGAGGCGGGCACCGTCGCTCGTGTTCGAAAGAAACTTTACGTCCTTCCGGAGACAGCAGATCTTTTTACGGGCACAATTCAATTCCATGCCAATGGCTCGGCTCATATTCTGAGCGAGACTCCGGGAGTAAACGATCTCTTTATTCCAGCGGAAAAGACTTCTACAGCTCTCCATGGGGATCGGGTGATAGCTCGTACCGTCAGTGGCCCACAAAGCGCCAACCGAAAACGCTCCGGGGATTTTAGAAAAGAGGGACAGGTGATTCGTATCCTGGAAAGGGCAAATCAAGTTATTGTTGGCACCTTGCAGAAGTCGAAGAATTTTTACTATATTATAGCCGACGACCCGCGTTTCCTTCACGACCTTTATGTAAAGCCGCCAGCCCCTCCCTTAAAATCGAAAGTTGGCGATAAGGTGGTGGCACGGCTCGATTCGTGGACATCGCGGCATCTCAATCCGGAAGGAACGATTATAGAGGTGCTGGGGCGAGCTGGCACTCCCGGTATTGACATCATCTCGATTCTTCGAAGGTATCGCTTGCCTGAAAATTTTCCCTCCGACGTTCTTTATCAGGTTGATGAGTTAAACACCGAGATTTCAGCAGAGGAAATTTCGCGCCGCGTTGATCTGAGGGATCGCTTCATCATCACAATTGATCCAGATGATGCCAGAGATTTTGACGACGCTATTGAAGTCCAACGGACTCCAAGCGGTGGCTGGAGTATTGGAGTTCATATTGCTGATGTTTCGCACTATGTCCGCTCAAAAACCGCCTTGGATCGAGAAGCATTCCTTCGAGGGAACAGCATTTACTTTCCCGGACGGGTCATTCCGATGCTGCCCCCAACTTTAAGCGATGGTATCTGTAGTTTAAAACCCACCGAAGAACGACTGACGTTTTCGGTTCTTACAGAAGTTTCCGCACGCGGAAAGGTCCATTCGGCTCGTTTCTGCAAAAGCGTGATTCGGAGCGCGGCCCGCCTGACATATAAGGAAGCTTTTGCGATTCTTCAAAAAGCTCCGCAAACTGACCTGGAGCATCGAGTGCATGTCGCCTGGGAGGTGGCTTCCTTGCTCCGCCGTCAACGCTTTGCCCGGGGTGCGTTGGACCTTGATTTTCCAGAGGTTAAGGTGTGGGTGGATCAATTGGGACGACCAGTGCGATTTGAACGCATCGAAAATGATATTTCTCATCAGCTTGTCGAAGAACTCATGTTGCTGGCTAATGAACTGACAGCTCGAGAACTGAAGGTACACAAGCAACCAACCATCTATCGCATCCATGAAAAACCGGATCCCGATCGACTCTTGGAGTATCGCGAGCAAGTCCTTTTGCATGGATTGCGTGTGGGGAATTTATCAGACCGCGATGAAATTCAGCGCCTCTTAGCTAAATTGCGCGGATCGCCCTATGAACCTATTTTAAAAGTCGGCTTACTAAAGAGCTTAAAACGTGCTCGTTATTCTGCGGAACCGCTGGGTCATTTCGGTTTGGCTAAAGCAAACTATCTCCATTTTACCAGCCCAATTCGGCGCTATGCAGACCTCGTCACACATCGCGCGCTTGCCCATCGTCTGGGACTGAGCAAGTCCGGACCATCCAAGCTCACTCCAATTGCCGATCATTTGTCGACCACCGAGCGGATCGCCACGGATGCCGAAAGGGAAATTATCAAATTAAAAAAGCTGGAGTATTTTCAACAGCTTTTGCATCAGACCCCCCCGAAATCCTTCCACGCTGTCGTTTTTGAAGTTCGTAATTATGGACTCCTTATTGAAATTCCTGAGGTGATTGTAACAGGTTTGATCCGCCTTTCTTTTCTGGGCGACGATTTTTTTGTTTACGATGCCGCGCGGGGTCGGCTCGTGGGTCGTCATTCAAAAACCGTTCATAAAACAGGAGATACGTTGGATGTAGTGGTCGCTCGGGTCGATTTTTTAAAGCAACAAGTTGACTTTAAACTGCTTTGAAGTATAAAAATTTCAAACTTGATCAAGTTTCCCGAATTTCAATTTTTCATTCGAAATAAAGAAAAGCGGGAGACAGAACCGGGGGAACAGATAGCTAAATGGACACCATTATTGAATCGAGGGAATTACAGGTGGAACGAAAGCATTTTTTCATCGAATTCCGTGAAAATGAACGTGGGCGCTTCCTAAAAATTACCGAAGAGGCGCACGGTAGAAGAAATTCGGTCATTATTCCCAGCACCGGCCTTGCTGAATTTGAGCAGCTTTTGGCCCAGGTGCTGGCCAATTGCCCGGTAACGGCGACTGCCAAGGGGTAAGTACCTTTGCTTTTTTTAGGCTTGAGAATGATTCTTTAGCGTGGTTACAAGTGAAAACATTTTCACTTCGTTTCGTCTTTTTCAAATACGAAACATCTTCACTTCTCGTATGTCTATACTCTAGATTTAGCTTTCCGTTGTCGCACTTCATTGACAGACGGAAGCTCCTATAATTAATTTCTGCATTTCCCTGTTATCATGTCGAAAAAAACAGCCAAGAAACAAAACACCAAAAAAAATGCCGCTCGGTCGGCAAAGACAAAAAAATTGGCGTCAAAATCCTCTGCCAAAAAGGCGACTAAATCGTCCGTCCCGAAAAAAGTCGTTTCGATTTTGCCCCCTGCTAAAGCGAAAAAGGGCAAATATGTTTATTACTTTGGAGATGGAGTAGCCGATGGCGATGGGAAACTGCGTGCTTTATTAGGCGGCAAGGGAGCCAATCTTGCGGAAATGACACGAATCGGGCTGCCTGTGCCTCCAGGATTTACAATTTCTACGGAGGTCTGCACCTATTATTATGACCATAAGCGTTCCTATCCTAAGGAGCTTGAAGGGCAGGTGACCGCTGCGCTGACAAAAATAGAGAAATCCGTTGGGAAGGTGTTTGGCGGTAAGGAAAACCCTTTATTGCTTTCAGTGCGCTCAGGAGCGCGCGATTCGATGCCAGGTATGATGGATACTATCCTGAATTTAGGGATGAATGACCAGACGGTTGAGGTCGTCGCTGCGAAAAGCGGAAACCCTCGTTTTGCCTGGGATTCTTACAGGAGATTTCTTCAGATGTATGGCGATGTGGTGATGGGAGTCCAGCGCCGTCTGGGCGAGCATCATGAACCCTTCGAAGAAGTCATCGACGCAATTAAACAGGAAGCGGGAGTCGAAAAGGATACTGATCTTTCGGTAGAAAATTTAAAAGAGCTGGTGAGCCGTTTTAAAGATCTCATTAAAGCTCGGACCGGGAAAAATTTTCCCCAAAAGCCCATGGAACAGCTTTGGGGTGCGATTGGAGCGGTATTTGGATCGTGGCATAACGATCGAGCGGTCGTTTACCGTCGCAAATACCATATTCCGCATGAATGGGGAACCGCAGTCAATGTCCAGACGATGGTTTTCGGAAACATGGGTGAAACCAGCGCAACTGGCGTTGCCTTTACCAGAGATCCTGCTACCGGCGAGGAAGTATTTTACGGCGAGTACCTGATCAATGCCCAAGGCGAGGATGTTGTAGCTGGGGTGAGGACCCCAAATCCGGTGGCGAAGTTGGCGGAAGAAATGCCAGGCGCCCATAAGCAGCTTCTGCTGGTTCGCAATATTCTCGAAAGACATTTTCGCGACATGCAGGACCTGGAGTTTACGGTCGAGGACAACCGGCTTTATATCCTTCAAACCCGCAATGGCAAACGGACGGGCTTAGCGGCAGTGAAGATTGCTGTGGACATGGTAAAAGAACGGCTGATTACTAAAGAAGAGGCCCTCCAACGGATTCCGGCGGATTCACTGAGCCATGTATTGGCGCCAATTTTTGATGAAGCATCTAAAAAGCAGGCCAAAAAGATTGCTACGGGTCTGCCAGCGGGCCCTGGAGCAGCGAGCGGGCGCATTGTTTTCCAAGCTGAAGACGCTGTAAAATTTGCTCACAAAGGCGAGAAAGTCCTTCTAGTGCGTATTGAAACATCTCCGGAAGACTTGCGAGGCATGATCGTTGCGGAAGGAATTTTGACCGCCCGTGGGGGGGTTTCCTCACATGCTGCGCTAGTCGCCCGACAAATGGGAAAAGTTTGTGTGTGCGGTGCATCCGCCCTTCATATCAACTATCACACCAAGACAGTGACCGCCGGAGGTACCGTCTTATCGGAAGGCGACTTCATTTCTATAGATGGTACGGCTGGGGAAGTCTACGCTGGAGAAGTAAAGACCGCCCCGTCCGAAGTAGTCCAAGTATTGATTAATAAGAGCCTCGCGCCTTCGAAATCCAAAATGTATCAAGATTTTGCCATGCTCATGAGCTGGACGGATAAATACAGCAAAATGGATGTTCGGACAAATGCTGACACACCGGAGCAAGTCTCCAATGCCGTTGCCTTTGGTGCACAAGGTGTTGGTCTGTGCCGTACTGAACACATGTTCTTTGAAGGCGACCGGATCGATGCCATGAGAGAAATGATTTTGGCCTCCACCGTGGAAGCCCGGCGTGCTGCCTTAGACAAATTACTGCCTTACCAGCGCGAAGATTTCGCCGGTATTTTCAGAGCTCTAAAAGGCTTGCCTGCGACGATCCGTTTATTAGATCCACCTCTCCATGAATTTCTGCCGCATAACGCCGTTCAGCAAAAAGACCTGGCGATGAAATTAGGTTTGCCAGAGGATGCAATTGCCAAGCGAGTCCACGAATTGCATGAGTTTAATCCGATGCTCGGTTTCCGCGGGTGCCGACTGGGAGTCGTCTACTCGGAAATTTCAGAGATGCAGGCGCGCGCTATATTTGAAGCTGCGGCTGTTGTACAAAAGGAAGGAATAAAGGTTCGTCCGGAAATTATGGTCCCCTTGATAGCTTTCCCCAAGGAGTTGAAACTACAAATCGAAGTCATACATCGTGTGGCTCGTGAAGTTTCTAAGGAAACTAAGGCAAAACTCAAATATCTGGTGGGTACGATGATCGAAATCCCTCGTGCGGCACTTGTTGCCGGAAGTATCGCTGAAGATGCCGAGTTCTTTAGTTTCGGAACCAATGATCTGACACAGACAGCCTTGGGCATGAGTCGTGATGATGCCGGTTCATTCCTGCCAACTTATTTGGAACACGAGATCCTTGCGAGCAACCCCTTCGCGAGCATTGACCAAAAAGGAGTCGGCCGTTTGATGGAAATCGCCATCGAAGGCGCGCAAAAAGTGCGCCGAGATATTAAACTCGGAATTTGTGGCGAACACGGTGGAGATCCTAAGAGTGTTAAATATTGCAATCGTTTGGGACTCTCGTACGTGAGTTGCAGTCCATACCGTGTGCCCATTGCTCGACTTGCCGCCGCACAAGCCGCCTTGGAAGGCTGATCAACAGAAAAAAATAGCAAAATTGTGAATGAGGTCTTTTGGACTGTGTTCCTGTGGTTCAAAAGGCCTTATTCGTATAACAGCGGCGCGCACCTGCCCCATGTACCTTTTATCCCGAAGTGAGCAAGGAAATGAATTTTAGGCTTCATTTGATAGCGATCACTTGCATCATGGTATCGTGGCGAATGAAGTAGTTTTAGAAATTCAAGACCTTGCATATGGAGGTCAAGGGGTTGGTCGCACAGCAGAGGGGAAAGTTTGCTTTGTATCTGATGTGATTCCGGGTGAACGAATAGTGGCCCGCCTTGTACGGGAAAAGCGCGATTTCATTGAAGCGGAACTTAGCGAAATACAGCGGCCTTCAACGGACCGTACAGTACCTCTCTGTAAATATTATGGTCGTTGTGGCGGTTGTGTTTACCAGCATCTTTCTTATCCGGCCCAACTGAAAGTTAAGCGGAACCAGGTGGTGTCTGCTCTGAAGAGAATCGGGCACTTTCCGGCAGTGGAAGTCCAACCTATGGTGCCGGCCCCGGAGCCTTATCACTATCGCAATCGTATCACCGTCCACACCCGGGATGGTGTTACTGGGTTTTACGAGAGAAACGGGCGGAAGGTGATGGACATCGAGCGCTGTGTCATCGCTGCCGAACCAGTCAATGAACTGCTGACGCAACATCGCAAGCGCCGTCCCTATGAGGGCGTTTGCACTTTATGTCCCTCGAAGTTATTTGGATTTCGCCAAACCAACGATTTGGTAGCTTCTCTTTTACTGCAAGAGGTGTCCGAGCGGGCGGGAACCGGAGAACTTCTGATTGATGCCTATTGTGGAT
>PSRL01000076.1 GCA_003176035.1 Verrucomicrobiota bacterium | reverse complement strand
CCCGCCAATGGGCAATAGGGTGATATCCGGGGTTCGAATTCCGTACCGCTTGGCGGCAGTAGCGTGTCCCAGTTCATGGAGCACCACACAAGTAAAGAGCAGCAGGACAAAAAGCGACCCTTCGAACATACTTTTTGCTCCCCCGCTTTGATAGGCTATCAAGGCATACCATGCGAAAAGCATGAGAAATGTGCCATGTATTCGAATCTCGGTGTCCGCTACCCGACCTATCTTGAAGGACCAACCCATGGGTACACTCATTGAAGCCCTTTTGGCATCAAATTACAAACTGCGTTTTTGACAGCTATGCTTTGCCCCCCTATTTTTGGCGGTTCCGATGCATATTCCCAAAGTCCTTATCGCCGATCCCATCTCACAGCGAGGTGTAGACCTACTTGCTGAAGGTGGCGGGCTGGAAGTCGTAGTAAAAACCGGTGTGCAGGAAAGCGAACTCCTCTCCATGATTCCTGAGTTTTCAGCGTTGATTGTTCGCAGCCAAACGAAGGTCACCAAAAATCTCTTGGAGGCTGCCACTCGGCTAAAAGTGGTGGGCCGAGCGGGAGTGGGGGTGGACAACGTCGATGTCCCCGCTGCCACCCAGCGGGGGATTATAATAATGAACACTCCCGGCGGCAACACGATTTCCACCGCCGAGCATGCATTTTCGCTATTACTGAGTATTGCGCGAAGCATCCCTCAAGCGCATGCCAGCGTCTTGGCCGGAAAATGGCATCGAAAGGACTTTGAGGGTGTCGAACTCTACAATAAAACAATCGGAATTCTAGGGATGGGTCGCATTGGAGCTGAAATTGCCAGACGCTGCACCGCATTCGGAATGCGGGTCCTAGCCTATGATCCTTATTTATCTCCAGGTAAGGCACGCATGCTGCAGGTGGAGCTTTTCGAGAATCTCGACGATCTTCTTTCTCGCGTTGACTTTTTGACGCTCCATATGCCGTTCACGAAAGAAACTTACCATATCATTGACTCGCGGCGATTGCATCTGATGAAAAAAGGAGCGCGCATCATAAACTGCGCTCGAGGCGGACTCATTGATGAACAAGCCCTATACCAATCCCTTCAAAACAAACACATCGGGTCGGCGGCCCTGGACGTTTACGAAGTAGAGCCTCCTCCTTCAGATTACCCGCTTCGCGGACTGCCCAATGTTGTCTTCACCCCTCACCTGGGCGCCTCAACAGCGGAAGCGCAAGAGAGTGTCGGTATAGAGATTGCCCAAGCAATACGCGCGCTCCTTCTCAATGGAGAAATTCGGAACGCGGTAAACGTACCTAGCATCGATGCAAAGACACTCTCAGTATTAGGCCCTTGGTTGCAACTTTGCGAATGTTTGGGGCGCTTCCTCTCTCAAATTGCTCCCAAACGCTGCGAGGAGCTCTCAGTGGGATTCAGTGGGGGAATCAGCCAACAGAATTTGGTACCTCTCACCCGTTCCGTCCTCACCGGTTTTCTCCGTCAATCCGGAGGCTCTGAGGTCAACCAGGTCAATGCTCCCACACTTGCCAACTCGCTCGGATTAAGGGTTACGGAAATCCGCCACAGCGACTCCGGAGAGTTTAGTGAATGGATTGAAGCTCGCGCCATTTCGGGAGAAGATGAAGTCAGCGTCCGAGGGACCTTCTTTGGTTCCAAGCCACGGTTGGTGATGATCAATCACCGCTTTGTGGAAGCCGTTCCGGAAGGAGTCATCCTCATACTCGAAAATCGAGACCGTCCGGGTATCGTCGGCCACGTCGGCACTATACTTGGGGAATACAATATCAATATCGCCTCCATGTCCTTGGGCCGCTTGGAAGCCGGCGGACATGTACTCACTCTTCTCAATTTGGATACCGCTCCGGCCGAAAACCTGATGCAACGTTTAGCCGCAGATCCGGATATTTTTTCCGCCCGGGTCATTCAACTAAATGGCGCTTAATGGCTGCTATAAAATGTAGCCTTCTTCCCCATGCTCCGCAATATCCAAGCCGGCACGTTCTATTTCAGGAGCACACCGCAGGCCCATGACCACCTTAAGTATCCAGCCGATTAAAAAAGAGGCTATTACTGCAACAAGGACGGTGATGCCGAGAGCTTCCAGCTGTGTTAGCCAAAGGGTGTGATGAAGAATGGCGTCGCCGAGGCCATTTGTGGTCGCCGCATTTGGAGGAGTTCCCACCGCAGACTTTGAGAGGTTGGCATTTACATTCGGATCGGCAAGAACACCGGTAAAGAACATTCCAAGAGTGCCACCTACCGCATGAATGCCAAATGTGTCCAAGGCATCATCAATTCCAAGCCAACTCTTTAATTTTTCAACAGCAAGAAACGGAATCACACCGGCTAAAACCCCCAAAATCACCGCTCCAGTACTGCTGACAAAGCCACATGCCGGAGTAATCGCCACCAAACCCGCAACAGCACCCGAACAGTACCCTAAAACACTGGTCTTCCTTTTTAGGAACGTCTCTATACAAGCCCAACTGAAGCTGGCAACAGCCGCGGCAAGCGTAGTCGTCAAAAAGGTATTGCTGGCAATAATATCAGCACCATAGGCGGAACCAGCGTTAAATCCATACCAGCCCACCCACAGCACGCTGGTACCTATCATGCAAAGCACCATGCTATGTGGGGCCATTTTTTCGCGACCAAAACCTAAACGCGGTCCCAAAAGGTAGGCGAGAATTAAAGCCGTCCAGCCTGAGGTCATGTGCACCACAGTCCCTCCGGCAAAATCAATAGCCGCAACTTTAGCTGCGGGGTTTGCAATGCCATTCATATAACCGGTTGCACCCCAAACCATATGCGCAACTGGAAAATATACTACGAACATCCAGAGGATCACAAAGGCCATAATGGTTCCATATTTCATCCGTTCGGCAATCGCCCCAATAATCAAGGCAGGGGTGATGATGGCGAACATCAGTTGAAACATACAAAACACATTCTGAGAAACCCAATATGAATAGTCTGTGTTCGGCGCAGAGGTCACATTTCGGAGAAAGGCAAATTCTGTGCCCCCCAGAAACTGGCCGATGAAAGGATGGGAGACACTAAATCCCTTGCCAAAAACAAGACTATAACCAATTGACCACCATAATAAGGTTACAAGACCGACAATCCCCAGACATTGTGCCAAAACACTCAAAACATTTTTCTTTCGAACCAGCCCCCCATAAAACAGTGCCAGCCCCGGAAGTGTCATAAAGAGCACTAATAAAGAGCTCATCAATAACCAGGCATTATGCCCTGGTCCGGGAGTGTTACTCAAAATAGAAGGAGGACCCTGATAACCGCTCCTATCGGATGCACGCGGGCTATTTAAAACGTAGGCTTCCAAATCCGCAACACGGGTGGTTAAGTCCGGTGTTGGGGCAGGTGTTGCGGCGGACACAAATGAAGCAGGCGGGGGCGGAAGATGGTCTTGGCCAAATACCGGTCTCTCGGCACAAAAAAACACCATTCCCCCCAGGAACAGAATCAACATCTTGAAGGCAGATTTGAAAGGCATCCCAGAGAAGGGGAGCAATTTTCATGCCATATTTAAGATTTCAGCTCGGATGTGCTGCGATTGATTTAGGACGTTATTAACCAATTCCTTACGGATTACAGAAAACTTTCCGGGAGCAATAAGCGCTTCTAAACCAAAAAAACCGCGCATTTGTAGAGGACTCTGGAAGCGCTGAGGGCTTTGCTTTCTGCAACAATAATCCGATATCCTTCCGCCTGAGCGACTCCATCACGTTCCAAATTTGTCGCTAATCCATTTAAAGATTCAATTTGATGTGCAAGAGTGGGGTCATCCGTCAGGGCAAAAACACGTGGCTCCTTCTCTTCAATTACAATCACATCCACTAACCGCAGTCCGGGCCCTCCTTCCTGGGGAACTGCCACAGCTCGACGAGCAATTTGAATCATCCGAGCATGCGTGCTAGGGACAAGCGTCTCCAGCGCCTGTGACACCCAGTTCAAAAGATGGCCGCGCACCTCATCCAACGAAGACGACTTCAAGATTGCCGCCATATTCGCCTCTTTTTCAACAGCTCTTGCCAAGGCAGACATCTCTTTTAGGAACTCTCCTCGCTCCCCAGTCGGCACATAATACATGCAGACCAAGTGTACCGGGACGCCATCTGATGCTCCATAATCAATGCCTGTCGGCGACCATCCCGCCGCACACAAAAGCTCGCCACCTTCGTGTCTCGTACGTGCATGAGGACAAGCGATGGCATGACCCAATGCCGTGTTTGCATGGGCCTCTCTCTCCATAACCATGCGAAAGATATCCACCGTAGGGGGAACACTGGGAATTGCTTCAATCAAATTCGACAACAACTCCAGAGCAGCCTTTTTATCCGAATCTGTAAGCTCAACTAAACGGCCTTCCTGTAAGGCAACTAACAAACTCCTCATGAAATTAAGATGCCAAAAAAAAGAAAGAGAGCCAGAAATATAGCAAAACGCTTCAAAACATCATCTTCTCAAAGTGAGACTTTCAGTAAGAACCTAAGAGAAATGTGGATGATCAATTTTATTCATCGCCAAAACGGCGATAAAACCACGTTTTCACGAAATGCGCGAGCGCAACGTAGGCAACCATAAACCCCGCAATCCAAACCCAAAGCAAAGCAGGCAGCGGTACCAAGCCCAGGAATGAAGCAAAAGGAGAATAAGGGAGCCAGACACCGATGACCATGACCAGGAGAGTCATGAGAGCCAGGAACGGACTGGATCTACTTTGAAGAAACGGAATTCTTCGAGTGCGAATGACATGTACAATTAGGGTTTGCGTTAAGAGGGACTCCACAAACCAGGTGGAATGAAAAAGCGTGGCCAGATATGCGGAATGAGCATCTGCGGGCTCCCCCGAAGGGAACGCTTTATATGAAGCACAGCCAAACAAATACAATAAGACAAAAAATGTGCAGTAATCAAAGAGCGAGCTTACAGGGCCTAAGAACATCATAAACTTTCGAATATTTGAAATATTCCATTTCCTAGGACGCGTGATATACTCTTGATCCACCCGGTCTGAAGGGATCCCCACTTGAGAGATGTCATAAAGTAAATTATTGATCAGCACCTGAACCGGCAGCATGGGCAGAAAAGGCAGTAAATAAGATGCTCCCAGCATGCTAAACATATTTCCAAAATTTGAGGATGAGCCCATTTTAATATATTTAATAATATTCCCGAATACCTTGCGCCCCTCAATAATGCCTTCCTCCAATACCATTAGGCTTTTTTCCAAAAGAATAATATCCGCACTTTCCTTCGCAACATCTACAGCTGTGTCCACCGAAATGGCGACATCGGCGGACTTCATCGCCATCACATCGTTAATTCCATCCCCCATAAACCCCACCACATGCCCTTGCTTTTTAAGAGCTTGAATCACCCCCTCTTTTTGAGCCGGCGCAAGCCGAGCCAAAACATTGGCCTCCTGAACCACACGCAGGAAATCATTCGGAGGCAGCTTTTCTAATTCGGGACCTGTTGCCACCCGACCAGCTTTGAGTCCAACAGCCGTACAGACCTTACGACTGACCAGTTCATTGTCCCCGGTAAGGATCTTTACCGCTACACCATGGTCCACCAACGCTTGGATTGCGGCTTCAGCAGTGTCCTTCGGGGGATCAAAAAAAGCGATATAACCCAGTAAAATCAGGCCCCTTTCGTCCGCCTTTGAAAAACTTTGTCTGGTTTGGTCAAACTCCCGATAAGCAACTGCCACAACACGATACCCCTCCGCGCTTAAGTCCCGGTATTCTTCCAATAAATCTTCCCGTACAAAGGGGATTAAGGGATAAATTTCTTCATCCACCTGATAATGCGAACAGATCGCGGAGACCTCTTCCACAGCCCCCTTACAAATGAGAACGTGAGCTCCTTCGTAGCCGATGATGACAGACATCCGCCGCCTTTGAAAGTCGAAGGGAATCTCATCCACTTTAATACAATCGCGGTCGACATCCAATTCCGTGTGAGCAAGAACCGCCCGGTCTAACAAATTGCGAAGTCCCGTTTGGTAATAACTATTCATCCAAGCATAGCGTAAGACATCTTCGCTTTCCCGACCTGTAACATCCACATGCCGTTCCAGAACGACGCGATCCTGAGTCAAGGTACCTGTCTTGTCCGTACAAAGGACATCCATTGCGCCGAAGTTCTGAATTGCATCCAGTCGGCGCACTATGACCTTCTTTTTGGACATGAGGAGTGCCCCCTTGGACAAGCAAACGGTGAGGATCATAGGAAGCATTTCCGGAGTCAACCCCACCGCGATGGAAAGACCAAAAAGTAACGCCTCACTCCAATTATGCTTGGTAGCTCCGACAATGAGGAAAACAATTGCAACCATCACCACCATGCAGCGCACCATGAGCATCGTGAAACCGTGGATCCCCTTTTCAAAGCTGGTGGTTTCTTTTCTTTTAGCTAAACGTTCGGAAATTTTTCCAAAATATGTGGCTCTGCCGGAAAGCAATACCAGCCCCGTTGCCGAACCGCTGACCACATTGCTCCCCATAAAACAGGCGTTGTTTGCTTCCAAGGGGCTCTGCAAGCTTCCAGCAGAGAGTTCCGCAGATTTCTCGATGGGCATGGACTCCCCGGTCAGTGCCGACTGGCTGACAAAAAAATCCTTCGCCATCAGAATCCGCAAATCCGCCGGGATAATACTTCCCGCAGCCAAAACAACCACATCCCCCGGCACCACTTCTTCAATTGCAATCTCCTTCTCCTGACCATTGCGTATCACCACCGCCAGGGTACGCACCATCCTTTGAAGAGAGCGCATGGCATTGGTACTCCGCGCCTCCTGAACATAGGAAAGCCCTACACTGATGAGGATCATAAAAAGGACGACCGTCCCCGAATAAGGATCTCCCAGAGCATAGGAAACCACCAAAATAACAAGAAGTTGAATCACAAGCGGATTCTGGCATCGCCGAAGGATGTCCCTCGCCCAGTTTTCATGCCGCGCGGAAACTATCCGATTCGGCCCCACCTCTTCCAGCCTCTCAGCCGCTTCTTCATCCGCAAGTCCCTGCTCACCCACCCCCATTTTCTCTCGAAGCTCCGCAATCGGCAGTAACAGCAGTTCCTTGATGTCGAGAGAAGAACCAGCATTGCGCATTGAAATTATAGCGGAAGCAAGACGCTGTTTGTCAGTTTTCAAATGAAAATTCCATTACTTTGGAATAAGACATTGAGAGTCAATAGTAATATTTGTCGTCGCATTAAAATATCCTTTCATTATAGTTTGTAGCTTTGGTAGCCCATATGCACATCGAAGATTACGGCTTTCTAAGCGATACTGAAACCGCTGCCCTAGTGAGCCGTGACGGCTCCATGGATTGGCTATGCATGCCGCGTTTTGACGCTCCGGCTTGCTTCGCTAAACTGATTGGCACTTCGGACAATGGCTTTTGGAAAATAGCACCGCAAAATCCTCCGATCAGTATCCGCCGAAGCTACCGACGGGACACGCTTGTTTTGGACACTGAATTTGAAACGGGGGACGGATGCGTGCGATTGACTGATTTTATGCCACCGAGGAATGAAAATCCCTGCGTCGTACGCATTGTACAGGGAGTACGAGGCACCGTGGAAATGGAAATGAGGCTCGTCATTCGATTTCTCTACGGGAAAATCATTCCCTGGGTCCGTCGCTATCAACAGGGTATCGTCGCGGTGGCCGGATTAGATGCCTTGACCCTGCGCAGTGATGTACAAACACATGGGGAACAGCAAAGTACAGTCGCTCGTTTCGTGGTCTCCGCAGGAGAAAGCCAATCCTTCGTGCTCACTTCTTATCTCTCCTATAAGACACCGCCACAAGCTCCTCAATCCGAAGCCGCACTGCGAAAGACCGAAAAATTTTGGAAAAGGTGGGCTGCTCAAATGCGACCTGCCATTTATGAAAACCAACCTATTCGGCGCTCGCTGCTCACGCTAAAAGGGCTCACCTTTGCTCCCAGCGGCGGTATTGTCGCAGCTGCAACAACCTCCCTGCCTGAGTGCCTTGGCGGCGAAAGAAATTGGGATTACCGCTTTTGTTGGCTCAGAGACGCCACCTTCACTCTCTATTCTCTCTTGTCCGCCGGGTACACAGACGAAGCAACGGCTTGGTGCAATTGGCTCTTAAGGGCCATTGCGGGCGACCCCGCACAAATGCAGACCCTTTACGGCCCCGCAGGAGAACGTTTGCTCCACGAGTATGAGTTGTCATTTCTTTCCGGTTTCGAACATTCTCAGCCGGTACGCGTTGGCAATGCTGCGTCGGAGCAATTCCAGCTTGACGTGTACGGAGAGGTGATCGACATGCTCTATCATGCGCGGCAGCGAGGTTTAAGATCAGATAGCGACGTTTGGCAGCTCCAACGACATCTGATTCAATTTGTGGTCAAGCATTGGAATGACCCCGATGAAGGCATTTGGGAAGTCCGGGGAGAACGCAGACACTTCACTCATTCCAAAGTTATGGCATGGGTGGCATTGGATCGCGCCATAAAAACTTGTGAAAAACATCGCACCAAAGGTGAAACAAAATTATGGCGATCGGTTCGGAAGGAAATCCACAGCGAAATCTGCGCACGAAGTTTCAATAAAAAGCGTGACGCCTTTACTCAATCCTTTGAAAGTGAGCGCCTGGATGCCAGCACCCTTCTCATTCCTCTCGTCGGCTTCCTCCCCCCCAATGACCCTCGAGTCCTCAGCACCATCAAAGCCATTGAGAAGGAACTGATGTTCAATGGCTTTGTCATGAGATACGATCCCGAGAAGTCAGCTGCTGTCGATGGCTTAAGACCCGGCGAAGGCGCTTTCCTCCCCTGCTCGTTTTGGCTTGTCGACTGTCTCCATTTGAGTGGCAGACACGAGGAGGCATTAGAACTCTTTCAAAGACTGCTTTCAATACGGAATGACTTAGGTCTCCTCTCAGAAGAGTATGATACCACCCAAGGCCGTCTGATAGGCAATTTCCCTCAGGCATTTTCACACGTTGCGCTCATAAATTCCGCCACTAACTTGATTAGCGCAGCCGGGCCTGCCATGGAACGCGGTGTCCACAATTGCCGGGATACCAACCATACCTCAGAACCTGTTTCGCCCCAAAAATAGCGACCCCCAAAATTTTCCGGTAATTTCGAAAAACCAGAGGATTTCTTTGCCGATTACCACAGCAGGTTACAGTCTCTTATCCTAAAAAAGGCGTAACTAATACTACCAACTTATAGTTATTTACACCCAATTTTATTTTTTCCCACTTAGGATTTTCTTCCTACATTTCGTTATATGGATAGACTGACAGCCAACCCACCCTTGCCTCCCTCCCTTAACAGGACTCCGGTTAATCATCCGCCGATTTCCGGACAAAGACTCTCATGCTCAGAAAGTAATCGCAATTCCCATCGTACTACAACAAATCCTACTTTTTCGGAAAAAAACTTTGAATTCTCTTTACGCCCCGGCACAGCCCCAAGCATCGAAGACTGTCGTAAACTGCTCCGTGAAGCTGAATCATTAAATAATAAATTATCAGCATACGGCAAGAAACCCTACGGGAGTGATATGTACTACGCTCTATGCAAGCAGTTTAATATCCCCACAAATAATTACATAGACTCAACGCTAGGTCGACTAGAATATGATTTAGAGCATATTAGCAACAACCCTAAAAATGAAAAATCCCGAAAAGAACTCTACAAAGAACTCTGTGACCTGAAATATAGACTTCAACCCTGCCACGTATTACCAGACATTAGTGCTCTAAAAACTATACCTGACCGCCGTCGCATATTATCAGACATTACCGAGCGCCATAAACAGTTAGATCATCTCGAATCGCTATATTATAAAATATTAAGCTATAAAGATCAAATTGAAATACTTGACAATATACCAACCGCCTATCTCCTGAACTCCTCCAAAAAAGAAAATTCGGATCCTGACTATATTAAGCGCACCGTTAACCCCTCAGATATAAGTTCACAACTTACGCAACTACGGGATCGTCTGAATAACATCAACTATCACGATGATGTAGAATTAAAAAAAGATTTAAAGGAAATAGACCATACATTTAATATCCTGAGCAATACTACGCTCAATCCTACGCTCAATCCTATAAATAACGACTTACATTTTACGCGGAATTCCCTGCTGAACGATAAAGTACGTTATATTCATCGGAAATTGAAAGAACTTTCACAGTGCTCAGGGGAATCAAGAACTTTACAGGAACTAACGTCATATCACGATTATAATAACAATAATATTGATATGTCATTCCTAGACGATAACATATCGGCCATAAAATCACATGCTGCCAATTTAGAGGCACTACACCAGTCATTCCTTTCCGGAATTGCTACCCCTCAAACCGGAGTCAATGCCTATTCTGATATATATCGCATAATTGATATTAACAATCAATCTGACAAACTACAGGAAGATCTTGTCCCAATAAACAACATCTTACGGCTAAACCAATATAGCTGTAATCTGCTCAATGTGGCTGATAATCTATATGAATATCCCAGCATATTAGACGGCGACTCACTTTATTTGGATAAATTAACTCATTCTTCTACCAATCTTCCGGATGCTAATAAATATCACAATACAATATCTGAAATAAAAAATACAATATTATCTAAGCAAAGAGACTTAAACGATCTATACATACAAGGAAGGCTGACGGATGAGTTATTAATTGATGCATTTATAGAGGAAAAAAATAAGCTAAATGCATTGAAAGATGAAATGAGTATAGCTTATTCGTCCTATTTAACTTCAATTGACGCCCTATTGCGCGATCACGATATTGAAAGCGACAAACAATGTCTTACCATAATTAAGTATTTATCCAACATAAATATGTCCGGATTTTATGGAACGCGCAAAACATATACCTTCACTTCCTTAGAAGATCATAGAGGGACAGGCGGAATTTATAGCATTAGTTCACTAGGAAAAGCCATAGAAGGAATTCAGCTGAACAATCCCAAGAAAAACAATTCCGGTCCTACACTTAAAGACATCTGGATTCAGCTTTTTTGCGCCAAACAAATCAACAGGGAATTCTCTGCGACTCTTAAAGATTTTAAGCAAAGGATGGATATTTGTTATCCAAAAACAGAAGAATACTACCTGTCTCAAGTTCAGACGACAAAGCAAGTCTGGAACAACGCCAAATCATCTTATAAAGATATTCCCTCCACTCGCCTCCATTTGGAATCGAAAGAACTTCGATCGTACACACGTGCTAATGATACATACAACGATATGAAATCATTGCAAACTTTCTTTGCAAGTAATCAAGCGAAATGTACTGAAGCGTACAACCAGATAAAATCACTTACTGAAGAAATCAAAGTATCTTCCCCAGATACAATTGATAGTTCGAAAGTTGCTGAACTCCACAAAGAAGTGTGTGGCATTATTCAAAAACAACTAGAGCTTATAAGAAAACTGAATGATAAGCAAAATAATTTAAAAGCAAATTATGCACATAATAATCACCACGTAGCGCTCCTCAATAAAAAAATTACACTTTTAGAGAAGCATTAAGTTATTTTTAATTATGTTAATCCCTCATCACTTCCTCTCCGCAAGCAATTTGGGTTTGCCATATGAGCGTAGAAGCTGCTTTTAGAAACTTCAAATGTTTCGGCCATTTCGTGCAGTGAAAATAGTGCCTTCATCTTTGCCATCACCTCGAAATAGAGCCTGGCTTCTCGATCGACAAGATGCCGCATGCTTTTTAAAAATGCCCATTTGGCGCCGTAAGTACTCATTTTCTTGGCGCAAACGTCGTATTTCACATTGCTCGAACTTCTTGTGTTAAGTGTCTTAGGCTCAGTAAGAGTTATCTATACTTAATTTTTCCTCTGTACTCCTGATATTTTTTTTATATTTTTTTCACATGTGTGCACCAGCAGGCAAAATTCCGAACACTATCACGCCCCCTAAAAATACTACGATTGAAAATGCGTCTTCGGAGCTTGCAAACTTACGCTTAGAAAGTGCCCATCATTCCCCGCGTACTGAAGCAAATCCTGTGGTTCCGGATGAAACAAATGATCCATTTGTATGTTTATCTATTACAGATTCGGCATCGCGCATTTCCCCGGAATGCAATACCTTTCGATGTAGATCGAAAATGCAGCGCGCTAAGTCATTGTATGAAGGACTTTTAGCATATTGTAAGCAACCCGAAGCTGATGCTAAGTCAACTATATGCGATAACCTAGGTATTCCCCAGAATATAGATTCAAAACTGCTTAAATTAGATGAAGATTTAAATGATATCATCTACACTCGAAGCAAATCTCCAAAAAATCTAGATCGAGTATACGAAGAAATCAGTGCTCTGGAAAATATACTTCAGTCATGCTACATATTTCAAGATCTTGTACACTATCGTAAATTTTTAGATCAGATTGCACCATTATATGAATCAGCGCTAAAATATGAAGATCACATTAGGTCGTTGACTGATAAATCTATGGAGTCTGTTTTTAGCTCTGATATATGTGCGGAACTTACGCATCTGCAAGATGAACTCAATAAAATCAGCTATCAAGGCAAAAAATCCGAGGACGAGTTAAAGGAAATAAATAAAACATACAACAATATTCATGCCCTATACTCTCGTCTCTATGATACAGAATCTAAATTATCTTTAGACATGCGTCATCTGCTGTCCCAAACGAAAAACGCTCTTATAAAAGATCTTGAGCCTTTTGCGAAATTTTCAAATGAATCAGAAGATTTTCAAAAAATATTTTTATATTATAAACTCAATAAACATGACAATAACTTATTTTTTATATCTGATAAGCTGGAAGAGATAAAATCAGATTTTAAAAAACTAATTGAAGATCTTTCTTCTATTGATCAATCCTGTATTTATAAAACCGACCACGAGATTCTTAAAAATCACATAGGCATTGTAAATGATATTAAAAATCAATTTAATAATAAGCACAAGGAACTAACAAATTATGGTCTTGCGATAAAAAAAATTTTAAAACTACATCAAACTAGCTGTAATCTACTAAACGAGACCGACAATTTGACTGAATTTCCGAGTATAATAAAACGCGACATCATTTATTTAAAAATTTTAAATAAATCATCTATCAGCCTTCCGCCTTCCGACAAATATCGCGATAAGATACCTGAAATAAAACGTGCAATATTATCTGAAGAAAAGGAGTTATCTAGTCTTTACAGACAAGGAAACCTGTCGGATGATGCATTAAAAGTTGCATTTATAGAAAACAAAAATAAACTCACCGCGTTACAGGCTGAAATGAGAGTGGATTATTTGCCTTATTTAAATTCGCTGCATACCATTTTTCGTAAGCATCAAATTGAAATTGACAAGCCGTATCTCACTAAAGTGAAACTTCTATCTGAGAAAGAGATGCGTAAATTTTATTACCCAGGTAGAGATGGCCACGATTCAGTAGGAAGGGCCATCGAAAAAATCCAATTGGATCAGCCAACGAATTGCAGCCCTACACGTAAGGATCTCCAGCTTCAGCTTTTTTGCGCCAATGAAATTGCGAGCGAATTTGCTGCGCGTCTTATGGATTTCAAAGAAAATATGGATATTTATTATCCAGAAACAGAAGGATACTATCTGTCTCAAATGCAGGCGGCAAAGCAAGCCCGGCACAAAGAACCGAAAATATACGAAGAGAATAATAAAACATATAATAGTTTTATATCGTTCAGCAATTTCTTTGACGACAATCAAAAGAAATGTAATGAAGCGTCTAGACAGATAGAATCACTTACCGAGGAAGCTCAATTACTCTCCTCAAATGAAATTGGTAACGCGCAAGTGATTGATCTTTATAGAAAAACGTGCAACATTATTCAAAAACAAATAAAATTTATAAGAGAACTCAGCGATAAAACTACTAATAAACTAAGGAAAGCTTCTGATAACAATAAATTAAAATTAAATTATATGCATCATGATCGCCACGTAGCGTTGCTTAATAAAAAAGATATCTATTTGGGAGAGCATTACGATTTAGCACAAAATGACGAGGCCCCCTTAAACGTAGAACAATTCACATTACCAAAAATTGAAAATGCTACAGATGAGAGTGAGTTAAATAATATTTTAAGTATTATAGATAGTTGCATAGAACACGAAAGAAATAATACATCTCGGGAATGTCGGCGTAACTTCGGAACGATACCTGTAGAAGCAGTAGAAAATCGCACTGATTACAGTCCGAACAGGCGATTGAAAATAAAGAATGAGATAACTGACATGTATAACAAATGGAGGAACTATTCAGATAAGTATCAGAATGTTGAAATTAAGAAAAAAGAACTCCAGAAATTATTAGATCAATTAGTAGGAAATGGAGAAGTATCTCGTGAAAAGAAGCATCAGCAGTGCCAAAAAGTGCTG
>PSRL01000078.1 GCA_003176035.1 Verrucomicrobiota bacterium | reverse complement strand
AAGCCGGCTCCGTCGCCGGACTGCGCCGCGTCAAAAATCCCATTCAAGCCGCTCGCGCCGTTCTTGAAAACTCGCCGCACATGATGCTCATCGGCGAAGGCGCAGAAAAATTCGCAACCGAGCACGGCGTCTCTCTTTGCGATCCACTGGAGCTGGTTTCTCCCGCGGAACGGGAAGCCTGGGAACGTTGCCGCGTCGACTCCCACGCCGCCGCACATCACCGCGGGCACGAGCAGGGCACCGTGGGCGCCGTCGCACTCGACGACCAGGGCCGGCTCTTCGCCGCCACTTCGACCGGCGGCACCTGCTGCAAGCTCCCCGGACGCGTCGGCGATTCACCGCTCATCGGCTGCGGCTGCTACGCCGACCACGAAACCGGCGCGGTTTCTTCCACCGGCTTCGGCGAAGCCATCATGCGCGTCGTGCTCGCTAAGACTGCCTGCGACTTTCTTCGCCCTGCCGCGTCCACTCCCGCACGCGCCGCGCAAGCCGCCGTGCAACTCCTCGCCAAGCGCGGCAAAGGCACCGGCGGCCTCATCCTCCTCGACAAATCCGGCACTCCCGGCATCGCCTTCAATACGCCTCGCATGGCCTATGCGCTAGTCAATCCCGACGGCTCCCTCTTCGCCGCCGTGTAGAGTGGCGAGTGAAAAGTGGCGAGTGGCGAGCAGGACAGGAACATCCTCTGAAAATTCTCAATGACGATGGATACCCGACTTTGCACTCCAAAAATGTCGGCGCGCCGACATTTTGGTTGGGGGGAGAAGACGGCAATTTTGCACCCCCACCCCGAGGGGGGTCACGTAAGTGCGGGAATCGTTGGACTTAGGTACGATTTTGACCGTAAGTGCGGGAATGATTGGAGTTAGGGGAGATTTAACGATTCGGAGTGAGGAAAACACTGGAGTTAGCTGGCGCGGCGTTTGGTTTGTTGAGCCGCAGCGGCAGACTCGGCACACGCCGCAACCATCTCGGCATCCTGGGTTACCTGCGGACGCCAATTGGGGTCGTAGCGCATTTTGAGGAGTGTGATGACGATGTCGGCCAATTTGCGCAGTTCACCTTTGCTCATGCCAGCCTGATCGCCGAAGCCGGGCTTGGAAAGAAGGATGAGTTGGCCAAGATAGCCGAAGGTGGCGGCACGTCGTTGAGAGATGCGCTTGGCGCCGAGAGCTTTGAAGACCCGTTCGAGAGCGCGGTGGACGTCGAGGCTGCCGTCCTCTTCTGAGAAGAATGGCGCAAGTTCGGAGGAGAGGTCTTCTTCGACAGGCGGACGGGACTTATAGATTTCGGCGTGCGAGCGGCAATAGTTGCCTACAGCGGCGGGCATGCAGCAGGAGCGGCCATCGGAAAATTCGAAGTGGCAGAGGTTGGGGAACGGGGAGTCCTGGCGCTTGACAGTCACATCCGTTAGTATACTGTAAAGTAATAGTAACGTTCTGTGTCCCAAATCACATCCTTTCTCGCAGACGTTCGCAAAGATGAATTCGAACGGCCAGAAAGCTGTTGAACGGAAACGCACGCAGGGAATGAAACCATGAGTAACTACGATTTTCCGAAGTGGCCGAAGATCAATCTGCCCAAGCCGACGGCCCAGTGGCTGTCCTTGTATTCTTCCGTGCCGTGTACGCGTCGCGCCGATGAGCGGTATGGTCGTAAGGATTCGTTCGAAGAGCGGCTGACGGATGACGACAAGCTGTTTTTGCAGGCGGTGGGAATTTCCTTGGCCTTGACAAACAAGTAATCTTATGTTTAACTATCCGAGACATTGAGGGTTATGACCTTCAATGTTGGTTGAGTTAGAGCGGATTTCGTGCGAGCGCATGGAATCGGAGAAGTTTCCGACTATTTGCTTTGACTTCGTGCCTCTCTTTCCTGTTCTGTTGCTCAACCCAAATTTACATATCGAGTCTTGGTGTGTCCGCACATCGAGGCAAGGAGAATCTATGAGCAGCAAATTCAGTCACTCGAGCACTCCAAACCCTGGCAAGCTGGTCGAATCACTCCGCTATCTCGGTTATGACAACTATCACGCCATCCCAGATATCGTTGACAATTCAGTTGATGCCGACGCCAAAAATATCAAGGTGCTGGTGCGTTCCTTTCACAACGAACCCGAGATCATAATTGCCGACGACGGTGTTGGGATGGACGAGGAGATTCTTGACCAGGCCATCAGGCTAGGCTCGTTGGTCGAGAAAGACTCGGCCAGCGATTTAGGCCGCTTCGGGATGGGATTATGCACCGCTTCGCTGTCTATTTGCCGTCAAACATCCGTTTTAACCAAGACGCAAGACGGAGCGTTGTTGAGGGCTGTGAACGATGTGGATGAGGTGAAGCGTCACAACAGCTTCGTTAGCGTATTCGAAAAGGCTGATGATGAGGACAAGGAACTTTTTCAAAGCGTCCTCGGCGAAACGCAATCCGGAACCATCGTCATATTGCGAAAGTGCGACAACCTACAGAACAAGAACTTGAGCATTTTTTCTAAGACACTCGCCAAGCACATGGCGAGAATCTTCCGGTACTTCATTACTGCAGGCGTGAATATTTCGATCAATGGAAACAGACTCGAGGCGATTGATCCCCTGGAGTGGGAGGACCTTCGGACCGAGCATTTCGATGATGGTCAAATCGAGATAAAAATCAACGATGATGGCAATACGGTAACCGACACGATTCGAGTCAAGCTTTCGATTTTGCCCGAATCGACAGAAGGATCGGCAGCAATCGCGCAAAATCTAAAGAGCCAAGGGTTCTATATCCTCCGTAATAACCGCGAGATCGTGGATGCACACACGCTTGATTTGTTTTCCAAGCATAACGACTTCAACCGTTTCCGCGGCGAAATTCACTTCACCGGTACGCTCGACAAGTACATGGGTGTGAATTTCACAAAACGAGATATCGCTCTGCACCAATCGCTTTTTGATCAACTCAGCCAATACTTGACCGGACAACTCAAGACGATCAGGTCGCGCGTCCGCAAAGCACAACAAGCCGAAACACCTCAAGACGTGGCTGACGTTCACAAGTCCGTGGAGCTCGAGATTCAACGCAAATCCAAACTCCTGATGACTCCTAAGGCGCCAAAAGAAAAACGGGAATCCACGGAGCGAAAGCGAAATGGGTCCAGGGAGAAGACCGAGGACACAAATCAAATTCGCGAACCTCGTGAAAAGCAGCAGCAGGGCGGGTTCGCAGCTAACTGCCGATTCGAAACTGCAAGCATGGGTGAAAGTGGTGCGATTTACGAAGCAGAACAGCAAGGGCGGACCGTAATCGTCCGGTGGAATTCAGACCATCCCTTCTACAAGAGATTTGTGCTGGAAAACGTACTCGATAAAAAAATCGTCGCGGCCTCTGACTTCCTCATTTACAGCCTCGCATGCGCTGAACTGATGTGGTTCACAAACGATGAAACAGTTGAGCTCATACACAACCTCAAAACAGTCATGTCAGCTAATATGCGGACACTGCTTTCGTGAACTGACTTCGGAATCGCGGCTGCCTTTTGCGAGCCGCGATTCACCCTGGCGGCGTGAACACCACACGATTTGAAAACTACCCCCGGCGTGCAATAGGCTCGTTGAGTGGAACCGTTGATGATCGGGCAAACCCACGGGCATTACCGCATCGTGTCGCAACTGGGCGAAGGCGGCATGGGCGCAGTGTAACACATCAATATTTTCGTGGGAGGAGACAACATTCGCGATATCGGCGACTTCGGCGCTCCAGTGCCTGCCGGTGCGGAAATTTCGATACTGCCGGCGGTCAGTGGCGGCTAGCGGCGGGACTTCCGCCCTGTTCGCGTCCAAAAGAGAGTCCTCGCTGCGCCCGGAAAGACAAAAAGCGCGCGGGCGAAAGACCAAACGATCCTTCGCCACGCGCGCATCTCTGTTTTTACTTTTGTTTGTTGAAAGACGCTTAGCCGTTTTGCGCCGCGACTCGCACGCACAAGAACTGGCCGCCGCCCGCAGGCGTATAGTCGACCGCCACGGTGGTTCCGACCTTCACGTGCCCCTGCACCTGAGTATTCTTGTCGATCATAAACTTCATGGATTGCCCATCGGTGCTGTTGACCGTGAACGAGTGGCCTTGATCGCCGATGTCCGTGACCTTACCGGTAATCGACTTGGTGTCTTGTTGCGGCGGTTGCTGCTGGTCCGGCTGCTGTCCAGGCTGTTGGCCAGGCTGCTGTCCGGGTTGTCCAGGTTGCGGTCGCGGCGGGTTCTGCCGGCCGTGCAGCATGGCTGGAGCGCCTGCGAGCAATAGGCCGCTCAAGGAAATGCCGACCAGAATCTTGCGGATCATGAAACTCTTCCTCCTGATGAAATTCGCCAGGCGGGTACCTGCTTGCACCATCGCTGCCACTCCCGGCACAATTTCTCCTGTATCGGCTAGTTTGCTCTGAACGCATTACTTATTTTTTCGGTAAAGAAATTCGCGTATCGCAATAACTCGAATCGACTGCACATTTTCCGCTCGGCGAGTCATTCTTTCCGTGCAGTAAGATTCCCGTACACTTTTTCCCGGCCGACGTTCAGGGGAAATCACGCAATCGATGGGTGAAGAAAAACACAAGAACGCGCGCGCCAAGGCCCCGATGACCTGGCACGCGCGCCTTAGTGTTGCGGCAGATTCGATGCGCCGGGCTGAAGCCGCGGCGCTGCAACGCAGGGATTCGCGAAACTTACAGAGCGGTCTCGAGACACCAGAATTCATCTCTGAATTCTGATTTTGAGTGCGCTGCCTGCGGCAGACTTGCGAAGTATTGTTGCCGTTTGAGTTTGGAGGCGCGCCGCCGCTCCGCTCGCGCTTTCACGGCTTCGTCGATCAAGAGGCGGAGGAGCCAACTGCCGAAGGCTCCATCGGACGAAAATTTCGGCGGTTTCGGGCAAGCCCGGCGGAAACACGCCTCCACTACTTGGGTGGCGTCGTGCGGATCGTGGAGCATGCGTAATGCGACGACATACAGCGAGTCTCTCCATTTCCAGAATCGCTCCACGAAGACAATGGGATGTTCGACTAATTCGTCGAGGCCCTTGTCGCCTGTGACCTCAGCGGGGTTTTGAGAATGGAGTCCAAATAACGCGAGCCAGTTCATTTCTTCTCCTTGCAGATTTTCGTGAACTACGGCGCAAACAGGACTGCTAAGCGCCTTGCGGAAGACAAGCGAGTCGCTGGGGTGTGCTCGCCATTGTCCAGGTGGTGCGGCTGCGGTTCGTCACGCTCTGACTGTAGCAAGTGTCGCAGAATGCAGATGTCACGCAGTTGTCAAATCGCGGTCAGTTTTTTGAGGCGAAATGATGCTCCAAAAAAGGTTGCGGCTACGCCTTGGTAGACTTGGCCTTCAGCGACGCTGAGATGTTTGCGGGAGTGAAGGGCATCTTGCGCGGCCAGACGCCCGTGGCATCGTGAATCGCAGCGGCGACGGCGGGAGGCACAAGAGCGTTCGCGGCTTCGGAGCCGCCGCCAAATCCTTTGTCGTCGCGCGAGAGCTGGACAACCTGAATGTCTGGAATCTCTGCCATGGTAAGAATCTTATAGCGGCTCCAGTTCGTGCTGGTGACTTTCGAGTTGTCGAAGGTGACTTCTTCTTTCAGTGCTTCGCTCAGGCCCATGACCACGCCGGACTTCATGCAGCGGTCCAGTTGCCTGGGATTAATGATTTTTCCGGGTTCTCCGCCGATGGTGAATCTCGTGACAATAACCGCGCCAGTGCTCGGCACGACGGAAACTTCGGCGATTCCAACCCAATACGCATTCTCGCGAATCATCAGGCTCAGGCCGCGGCCTTTTACGGGCGTGGCTCCAGTGCGGCGCGCGCCGCGATGGGGAGAGGGCCGCGTGTCCCAGTTTGCAGCCTTCGCAGTTGCATGCAGCAGGTTGATCATCCGCTCGTCCGTGGTGTGCGCGAGACGATACTCGAGGGGGTCGACTCCAGCCGAGGCCGCAGCTTCGTTGATCAGACCTTCCAGCGCAAAGTTCTGCTGGCGCTGTCCCGGCGTGCGCATGATATTGCCGCGCAAGCCACCGCTCGGGGAGTCTGCGGCGAGATTCGGCATGCCGTACGCGTCTTCGAGGCGGTTCACGATTTTGTCGTAGGCCCATTCGGTGGCAACCCAATTTCCCGGCTTCGACGTAGCGGTTGGTAGACCAGCGAGCAGCGCACCGAGCGGCCGCGGATCAAACATGTGCGGCGAGTATTGCGCGCTGTGCAGCGCAACGATATGGCCTTTATCGTCGAGCGCCGCGGTCAATTCGGAAACCCATGCGGGCGACACAGTCGACCAGACGAGGTCTTCTTGCAGCGTCCACTGCACTCGCACCGGCTTGCCGGTTATCTGCGAGAGAATGACGGCATCCGCCTCTGCGCCGTCGCCAGCGAGGGTGGTGCGCCCGTACTGCCCAGATTGATCCAGCCAACGAACGATGACCTTGTCGGTGGGAACACCGAGCATGTAAGCCATGCGT